>NZ_PAZX01000014.1:0-21163 GCF_002716225.1 Croceibacter sp.
GCCTATTTTTGGCATAATTTCTGTTTAATTTATAGCTGCTATGAATAAACAGATTTTTATTATCTTAAGTGTATGTTTAGTAATTGTTTCTTGCAAGCAACTTACCAAAGCAACAGATTTTATTACGCAACCAACTGCAAAAGAAATATATGCGCGCGATTTTGAAGACACAGATGTTATTTTTAATACTTGGACCAAAAACTTTGAGGTTTCAAAAAATGATTCTCTAAAAATTAATTTACCATATTTAGAGCAAGTACATTTACACAGCACTAATCTTCAGTCTTATTCATATAATATAAATCTTTCTGAAGGTGAGTTATTTAACCTGCAAATTGAAAGTGATGTAGATTCAATTCAATTTTTCTCTGAATTATTTAAAATTGAAGGCGACTCTATAACATCATTCAAATCATTAATAAAAAGCAAGCCTAATGAGACAAATATGTCTGTCCCAATTAAAGAGAGCGCTACTTATAAACTTATAATACAGCCAGAAATCTATGCTTCAACAAAAGCATCTTTAAAAATATTTACATCGCCTACCTATTACTTTCCTGTAGCAGGCAAAACTAGTAAGGCCATACAAAGTTTTTGGGGTGCAAGTCGCGATGGCGGTAAACGCAGCCATAAAGGTGTAGATATTTTTGCAGAAAGAGGCACACCTGTAATTGCAGCTGTTGATGGCTATGTAAGTTCAACTGGAAATAAAGGATTAGGCGGAAAACAAGTTTGGTTGAGAGACGGTCTTTTTGGAGCTTCACTTTACTATGCACACTTAGATAGTATTGCTACGCAGTCTGGTAAAAAAGTAAAAATAGGAGATACTCTAGGTTTTGTAGGTAATACCGGCAATGCAAAATACACACCACCACATTTACATTTTGGTATTTACAAAGGCTACAATGGTGCTGTAAATCCACTGCCGTTTATTAAAAATGCTGAAATCCCAGAAACAGATAATTTATTTGTTGCTATAACACCTAAGGCCATAATTAAAAACAGCGTAGCTAATATAAGAATAGGACCATCTTCAAAATTTGATAAAATAACCCAACTTAAGCGTAATGATACTATTACAGTTCTAGGTAAACAGGATGATTGGTTACATATTAAAACAGGTGACGGACAAAAAGCTTTTGTGTTTAAAACGCTTACACAATCACTGCCTTAAAATTTAGAGTTTACATTAACATTCCTTTGTTAACAGAATTAAATAGCTCTGGTTATCTTTAAAAGAAAAAACCATATGTCATTATTCGGTAAAATTAAAGGCACATTATCTCTTTTAAAAGATATAGATATAGAAGCTATTGCCAAGCTAAATTCTAAGATAGACTTAAAAGAAGTTATGGATAAGGTTGGTAGCTTAGATGATGACCAGCTTAATGGCTTAATGAAAATGCTTACTCGAAAAGCAAAAAGAGGCCAACACAAATTACCGCCTATTGATGGTGATTTTTATGACCTTAGCCTTAAGCTAACTCCAGAGCAACGAGAGATACAACTCAAGGTGCGTAATTTCATGGAAGATGAAGTGAGACCCATTGCCAATGAGTATTGGAAGAAAGCAGAATTTCCGCAACAGATTATCCCAAAATTAGCCACTTTAAATATTGCCGGTATAGCTTATAAAGGCTATGGTTGTCCAGAACAAAATTTTGTAATGGAAGGTATAATTGCTATTGAAATGGCACGAGTAGATGTTTCGATGTCTACATTTTTTGGCGTGCATAGCGGTTTAGCAATGGGAAGTATTTACCTATGTGGTAGCGAAGAGCAAAAGTTAGAATGGCTTCCTAAAATGCAACGTATGGAAGCTATTGGCGCCTTTGGTTTAACAGAACCAAATGTAGGTTCTGCCATTTCTCAAGGTATGGAAACCACCTGCCAACGTGATGGTGATACTTGGATACTAAACGGTCAAAAAAAATGGATTGGTAACGCCACATTTGCAGATGTAACAATAGTTTGGGCTAAAGATGTAGATGATAAGCAAGTAAAAGGATTTTTGGTAAGAAAAGGCACGCCTGGTTTTTCTCCTGAAAAAATTGAAGATAAGATGGCGTTGCGTACTGTAGAGAATGCCTTAATTACTATAACAGATTGTCGTATTTCAGAAAGTGACCGTTTACAAGAGGCTAATAGTTTTAAAGACACCGCAAAGGTTTTAAAAATGACACGTGCTGGTGTTGCTTGGCAAGCAGTAGGTTGTGCTAGAGGTGCATATGAAAGTGCAGTTAAGTATTGTAAAAAACGTGAACAATTTGGGAAGCCAATTGCAACTTTTCAACTTATACAAAATCATTTGGTAGAGATGCTCGCTAATCTTACAGCTATGCAAACCCTATGCTATAGACTTTCTGAACTCCAAGACGAAGGATTGTTAAAGGATGAACAAGCCTCTTTAGCTAAGGTATTTTGTTCTATGCGCACACGAGATGTGGTGAGCAGAGCAAGAGAAGTTATGGGTGGCAATGGTATCTTATTAGAACACGATGTTGCTCGTTTTGTAGCAGATGCCGAAGCAATTTATAGTTACGAAGGTACCAAAGAGATTAACTCATTAATTGTGGGGCGCGCAATTACTGGATATTCGGCGTTTGTGTAATCCTTATTTATTAGACAGTCAACGAAATAAAAAAGCAGGTTTTCTAAGAAAACCTGCTTTTTTATTAAATGTAGGAGCTTGAGAGTAATTATTAGTCTCTCCAAACTTTAATCACGTCAAATTTTATGGTACCATTAGGTGTTGTTACTTCTGCAACATCTCCTTCTTGTTTACCTAGTAAACCTTTCCCTATTGGAGAGTCCACAGATATTTTACCTGATTTTAAATCAGATTCGCTTTGCGCAACTAGCTTATATGTCATTTCCGCACCATTTCCTTGGTGTTTTATCTTAACACTTGAGTGGATTAATACTTTAGAGGTATCTAGTTGAGAATCATCTATCACTCGTGCGTTAGATAGTACTCCTTCAAGCTTAGAAATTTTCATCTCTAACATACCTTGTGCTTCCTTTGCTGCATCATACTCAGCATTTTCACTTAGATCACCTTTATCTCTAGCCTCTGCAATAGCTTGAGACGCTTTAGGGCGCTCTACATCTCTAAGAAGGTCCAGTTCATCTCTCAACTTCTTTAATCCTTCTTCTGTATAATAATTTACTTTACTCATAATGTTGTTTTCTTAATCTTAATAAAAAAGCCTTCTTTAGTTTCATTTGGCTTCTAAATACTCTTATTAAATAGCGGTTAAAAACACAATAACAATAGAAGCATTACGTTATAATCAACTGATATTTAAACACAAAAAATCCCATACACGACGGGATTAGATGTTCAAATATACATAATTTTTAGATGCTTGTCAATTATACTAACTTGCACAATTAAATTTTGATGATGAAAAACCTATTTATAGCTACACTTTTAATAGCAATACTATCTTCTTGCTCAACAGATGATTCTGCAAGAGATAATAATCCTAATTTAGTTGACTTGAACTTTGGAGCAGTTTATAATTTAACGCTTCCACAATACAACCAATTAAACTTTGAAGGCAATAGTTTTCAAGACTATTCGGTTGGCATTTCTGGAATTAATATCTTTTATATAGGTAATGATCAATACTTAGCTTTTGAGCTTACAGACCCAAATCATCCTGTTAGCGATTGTTCCAGGTTGGTAGTTACTGGTCTTACTGCAAGATGCCAATGTGATGATAACAATGCATACAACCTTACTAACGGACAACAAACAGAAGGTGGTCCTGGAACATACAGTTTAAGGATGTATCGCGCTGAGCTTAACGGAGACATCCTTACTGTATCTAATTAAGTTAAAATTTAAGTGTTGCTCCTAATAAAAAGTTAGCTTTTGCTTGTGGGAAAAATCCTGCTCCTTCAAAAGTTGTAATGCTACCATCTTCATTTCCTCCATCGAAGGTGAAGTAATACCCATTATTTACATACTCTTCACTAAAGATGTTGTTAACCAATCCTGTTATCACTATTTCTTTAAACAGACTGTTTGTAGAGAAAGTATATTGCACATTTAAATCTGTTGTAAAATAGCTATCTAGTTTAGATAAAGGCGCTTCTACATTACTTAAATATTGTTCTCCTACATATTTATTAAGCATCTGTAACTCTAAATTTTTAACCGGTATGTATTTAATTGCGTTTCCAGCTATAACATTAGGCGAATACGAAATTTCTGTATTGCCTAGGTTTACTAAGCTGCCGTCTAGACTAGTTACAAAATCTCTGTTTTTATTGGTACTTATAGCCATATTAGGATTCCATATTAGGTTTTTCAAAATTTGAACAGATGCATCTACCTCTAACCCTAATCTATAGCTTGAGCCACTATTAGCTCTAATTGGTGATCCTACATCATCTATTGCTCCAGTAAGCACAAGTTGATTGTTATAATTCATATAATACACATTAGTATTTATTTGAAATTTAGGATTATTTAATCTCCAACCTAACTCAAAATCATCTAACTGTTCTGGCTCTGGATTACCGTTTTCAAAATCTGTGCGGTTTGGTTCTCTGTTAGCTCGTGCATAAGATAAATACAAACTGTTTTCTGTATTTAACTTATAGTTTGTTCCTAATTTAGGATTAAAGAACGTGTAGCTTTCATCTACATCTAAGTCGTCACTACCACCAATAGCTTCGTAATCTACTAGGCGTATTTGTGCGTCTCCATAAACACTCCATTTATCGCCAAACTTTAAAGTAGCTTTACTAAAGGCAGAAAATTCATTTTTCTCACTATCGCCAACATAATATCTGTCATAAGGTAAAAACCCGATAGGGATTTCTGTAGATAATATTTCGCCGTAGTGATCTCCTTTATAGGTGCTATAAAAAGCTCCTGTTGTTACATCTAAACTTTCATTTTTGTAGTTTACACTTGCATTTACAGCTAAGAAATTATTATCTAACCAACGACGTCTTACATAATCTGTAGTTGTAAACTCTTCGCCATCTATGGTTACAGGATCTACGCCAAAAAAGTCTAATTGTGCATCTCCTGAAAATAAGATGTTTGAATAATAAAATTCATCTACATACTGCTCAAAATATCCTGCACCTCTAGTGTAGTTAAGTGCTACGTTAGTGCTCCAGTTATTATTGTAACGCTCATTCCAAAGTAATTGATAATGATCTTGACGGTAATTATCTACTTCATTTTCATAAAACCCTTCAAAATTTCCTTCGCGGTCAAATTGTTGTCCTACGGTATTAAATGTTCTGTCGCTTTGTAGCGTTGCCTCATCGACACCATAATAGGCCTGATAAGTTTCTTCAAAACCACCAAAGGTTATAGCTTTTATTAATGTGTTATCATCTTTATAAGCTGCTTGTAAAAAATAACCCTTAAGATCTGATGTTGCACGATCTATATAACCATCTGAATCTATTTTGGACAAACGCCCTGAAACTGAAAAATGATCACTTAATGTTCCAGTTCCAAACCTAAGTGTTGCCTTACGAGTGTTAAAACTACCTACAGATCCAGACAGCTCACCATAAGCTTCATCTTTTACAGCATCTGTCAAGATATTTAAACTTGCACCAAAAGCACCAGAGCCATTTACAGATGTACCAACACCGCGTTGTAATTGGATGTTCTCTGTAGAAGAGGCAAAATCTCCTAAATTAACCCAAAATGTGCCTTGACTTTCTGCGTCGTTATAAGGAATCCCGTTAATTGTTACGTTTACACGAGTAGCATCACTACCACGCACACGTATTCCTGTATAACCAACACCAGCACCAGCATCACTAGTTGTTACAACTGCAGGTTGGTAGTTTAAGAGTATAGGAATGTCTTGTCCTAAGTTACGATCTTCAATCTCTTCTTTAGAAATGTTTGAATACGTAATTGGTGAGTCTGCAGTAACTCTTACAGAACGCACTAAGACTTCATCTAAAATCTCAGAGTTTTCTAATAAGACAAAATTTGCAGTTACATCTTCTTCAAGATTAATAGTCTGCTCTTGTGTAATCATACCAACATAACTTACAACTATTGTATATTGCTCTTTTTCTAAAGAGAAGTTATAGTTACCAAGTGCATTGGTTTCTGTGCCTGTAGTTGTTCCTTTAATAAAAATAGAAACACCTTCAATAGGCTCATTTTTAGAGTTTGTGACATTACCAGAGAGTTGAAATTCTTGCGCAAATGTGCTGGCAGACACAAATAGTGCGCAAAGTAGAATAGATACAGTTTTCATCCGTAACAAAAATTACGAATAAAAGGGGCGATTATTCTTAGGTTTAAAAAAAATTAAATTATAAAGCTACTATAGCTTCTTGAGTTATTAAAACAGTAAAATTTTAGTCTATTTCGCAAAAAAAAATAACCCATTGCAATATGCTTACAACAACTTAATTTGACTAAAAAAATATGTTTTAAAAATTTCCCTAAACAGCATTACCTGTTCTAGGTTCATTGGGTGTAATCTCAGCCGTATTAAAATACAGCACCCCTTTGAGATTTTGCGCAAAGATAGACATTGGTTTTAATCTGCAAAATCAATTTTATTAATTCCTTAGCATATCGCTATAAGAACTCTCTGTATTTTTGAAGCCTATGGATAAGACCAAAAATAGGTTTACATTTAAAATCATACTTAGTTATGTGACCTTAGGGGTTTTAGCCCTTGTTGTAGGTTTTTTCTTGTATTCTGAATTTAAGTTTCTGCTTAAAACCAATACGACTACAACAGAAGATGAAAAATTTATAGAAACCGGAACACTTATAAATCAAGTTTACGAAACCGATGGCTTTTCCAGGCTTGCCTTGCTTACTGGTGAAGAGTCTGATTTTGAGTTATACCAACAAAAAGCAGACTCACTTTTTAATAAAATTGAGGAAATAAAAACCTTAACAGACATCCAATTTCAAAAGCAACAATTGGATTATGTTAAAGAGCTACTGCTTCAAAAAACTAAGAATATTGAGCAGCTACGTATTCTTAAACTTACCAATAGTAAAGACTCTTCTTTTGATGATATAGCAGAAGAATTTAATAAGCTAGAATCCTCTATGGGGAAACTCACAGTCGAAACGTTTATTAATAATCCCAATGATCTTACAGAGCGAGAACGTAGAATTTGGAGTAATTATGTAGAATACCTAAATCAATCTGAAGAGCGAGACACTGCCACTGTAAAAACAAAGGTTGTAGACTCTATGATTACTGCAACAAGATTTATTCTGGCTGAAGCTAAAAGAGAAAATTCAAAATCTAGAGAAGCGCTACAGCAAAAAGAGAATGAGTTAATTAGGAACGATCTAAATATTTCTGCACAATTGCGCCAAATAATAACTGCGTTTGATGCAGAGATAGCACGAAAAAACCAAATACAAGCTACCAAGAAAAGTGATTCTGTAGATAGGACAAGTACAATATTAAAGTACTCAGGTGTTTTAGGAATATTTATCATACTCCTATTTACCTACATTATTTTAAATGATTTCTTTAAAGCAGAACGCTTTAAAATATCACTCAAAAAATCTAAAGATTATTCTGAAGAACTTTTAAAAAGTAGGGAACAACTTATCTCAACTGTAAGTCACGATTTAAAAACACCCTTAAATACAATTGTAGGCTACTCTGATCTTATTGAAAATACAGACCTTACAGAAAAGCAACTATACTATGTAAACCAAATAACCAACAGCTCCTTATACGTGACCAAGTTGGTTGATGATCTTTTAGATTTCTCTAAACTAGAAGCTGGTAAACTACATATTGAAACTATACCATTTTCTCTAGAAAGCATAATACAGCAAACTGTTGAAACCTCTAAGGATGTGCATCAACAAAAAAATGTAGCCATCCATCTTTATGTGGACCAAGCTATAAGCAATCAAGTTTTTGAAAGCGACCCACTACGTATTCGCCAAATATTAAGTAACCTAATTGGTAATGCATTTAAATTTACCGAAGAAGGTTCTGTTACAGTTTATGCTAAAATATTAGAGCAAAAAGCACAAGAATTTGAGATAGAAATAAAGGTAGTAGATACCGGAATAGGTATTTCTAAAGAAAAACAAGAACTTATATTTAAAGAATTTCAACAAGCAGAAGCAGATACCATAAAACGTTTTGGCGGTAATGGCTTAGGCCTTGCCATTAGCAGGAAACTTACCAACTTATTACATGGAACCTTAACTGTAGATAGTACTCCAAACCAAGGTAGTACGTTTACATTAGTATTACCTCTCAAACTTTCCGAGAGTAAACTTAAGTCTGAAATTACCACCTTAACTAAAGCGGTAAAGTCTTTAACTGTTGTGGTTATAGATGATGATACAAGTATGACTAAGTTATTAGAAGAGCTTTTTGGCCAAATGAATATTACTTGCCACAGCTTTAATGCTTTTGAAGATTTTGTTGCTTCGAATAATTTTGAATACGATTTTGTACTTACAGATGTCGAAATGCCAAAAACAAATGGCTTTCAGGTTTTAGAACAACTAAAGCGACACTTTAAAGCAAATTATAACGGACAGCCAATTGTGGCTATGACAGGTAGTAGAGAATATACCGTAAGATCTTTTAAAGAACAAGGTTTTTCTGGATTGTTGCACAAACCTTTTCCTAAGGAGAAGTTATATTCTGCCTTAAATCAATTATTTCCAGAACATATGGGAATTCCTATTAAAATTGAAAGCGAAAAGGAAACAACACAACAAAGCACATTATTTAATTTAAGCTTGCTCAACTCATTTCTTAGTACAGAAGACGCTTTAGAAGAAGTTTTGTTTTCGTTTTATAATGAAGTGAATATAGATTTACAACGTATGGCACTAGCCGTAAAAACAGAAGATTATACCGCTGTAAATGACATAGCACACAAAATGCTTACACTAACCAGACAATTAGAAGCTAAAGAGGTTGTAAAAATTTTAGATGTGTTAGAGTATGTAACGCCAGAAAACTTAAGGCAAGAAACATTAAAGTCTCTCTTTAACTCATTACAAGAAAAAGTAGAAAACTTAGTGACAGCTTTAAAGAATAGATAATTACAACTCTAAATTATAATGCTCCATCTTATTATAAAGAGTCTTTCTGGTAACATTTAACAACCTAGCAGCTTTACTCTTATTATAACCGGCTTCTTTAAGTGCATTAATAATAAGTTGCTTTTCATTAGTGTCTTTAGAAAAATCTTGAGTTGTTACTGGCGCTTGTCCCTTAAAGTTAACTACTTCTCTAGGAATTACATCTATTGGCACCAACTGCCCAGTTGTAAGTAAAACAGCTCTTTTAATAATGTTTTTTAATTCTCTCAAGTTACCAGGCCAGTTGTAGGATTTAAAAGCTTCTTCAACTTCCTTAGACAGGCCTACAACATTTTTATCTAAAGCTTTGTTAGCCATTTCTAAAAAGAACTCTGTAAATAAGAATAAATCGTCACTACGCTCTTTTAAGCTAGGTATATGTACAGAAAACTCATTTAGCCTATGGTATAAATCTTCTCTAAACTTACCATCTGCAACTGCTTTTAAAAGATCTTCATTAGTGGCAGAAATAATTCTAACATCTACCTCTATCTCTTTGTTGCTGCCTACAGGTTTTATTTTTCTTTCTTGTAAGGCACGCAAAAGCTGAACTTGGTTTTCGTAAGACAGATTACCAACCTCATCTAAAAATAAAGTGCCTTTATGAGCAGCTTCAAAATGACCTTTCTTGTCATTTATTGCGCCTGTAAAGCTTCCTTTTACGTGACCAAAAAACTCACTTGCAGCAATTTCTTTAGGGATAGCACCACAATCTACAGCTACAAAATTTTCGTTACTACGTTTGCTAAAGTTATGAATAGCATTTGCGGCAACCTCTTTACCAGTACCACTTTCACCTTGTATAAGCACACACATATCTGTTGGTCCTACAAGTTTTAGGTACTCATTAAATTTCTTAGAAGATTCACTAATACCTTTCACAAATGATGAAGAGTCTGGAAGCTCATTCGTTTTGTGCTTTACGGTTTTAGCTTTAGGACTTGTTTCAACATTAAGTGTAGCATTTGTTTTAGATTTATTTTCTGCCTGCTCAATAACCATTAGCAACTCTTCTGGTCTAAACGGTTTTGAAATATAATCTAACGCCCCTTTTTTAATAGCCTCAACAGCTGTTGAAACTTCTGCATAACTTGTCATTAAAATAATGTTAGTATCTGCAGATACGCTTTGGCAATACTCCAAAAGATTAAGGCCGCTATCATCTGGAAGCTTTAAATCTGTTATAAGCAACTCATACTTTTGTTCTTCCATCTGCTTTCTAGCATGATTTCCGTTTAAGGCAGTACTTACCTGAAAACCCTTTCGTTCTAGAAACTTAGAAAGCATTTTACCAAAAGCAACGTCATCTTCTACGACTAATATTCGTTGTATCATTTCATATATGTATGAATTGTAAAAATAGAAAGTCTCCACACCTTTTGTCTTTAAAGTTATCATAAAAAAAAGACACCCATTTTACTGAGTGCCTCTTCAACGTATTAAAAACTAAATCCTGCTTCTATTGCTTTTTAATCCACTCGCCTTTGCTATTTGCATAAACGGTTTTTTCAGCTTTATCTGCAGTAGTTATGACAAGCTTGTACTCGTCCTTGTCATTTGCAAAGGCTTTAGTAAGAGTTGCCCCTTTAAAATCTGATGCAAATGCTTCTTTAACGGCTTGTGGTAATTTCTCTGCAGTAATTGCTTTGTAATTATCCTGAACAGCAACTGTAGTCTTCACTTCAGTNTTTGTCATTGCCATTGTTTCAGTTTTCTTTTCCTGTGCATTCATTGCTGTTAGTGTACCTAGAGCAATTGCAGCTGTTAATATGATCTTTTTCATAACAATTTTTTTTTGTGGTTAAACTATAATCTAGTTGGTGGTTATTTTTTCTTAATCCACTCACCTTCTGCAGTTGCATATACAGTCGCTTCTGTATCTTCTGNAGTAGTAAGGGTTAATTTATATTCGTTTTTACTATTTATGTACGCCTTATTTAAGGTTGCTCCTTCAAAATCTTTTGATAGTGCAGTTTGAACCTCTTGTGGTAAATCTGTAGCTTTAATTTCTACATATTTTTCCTGTAATAAAGACTCTGCTTTTAACTCAACAGAAGCTTCTGTATTTGCTGCTACTGGTGTTGTAGCTTGTGCNTTTGNAAATCCTATTGCTCCTAATGCGATTACCGCTGTATATATGATCTTTTTCATGATATCTAATTTTAGATTTATTTAATGTTTCAAAGTTGTTANGTATAAGGCTACAATTATACCAAGGCTTTAAAAAATTAATTATTAAGTAAGTTTTGANAGAATATTATAGATAAAAAAGCACATACCAGTACTCATAAAACAATAAACACCAATGCATTACAGGTTTTGTTTTATATGTAGTTTANAAAANCACAACTAATTAGGNACAAAATATATGAAAGTTGAAAATTGGATATCAGGTGTGTAAACTTTAAAATTGTGTGTAATTGTTACACAAAAGATCTGTATAGTTTAGTAATCTAATCTTGGCTTCTGTCTATTNGCTTTTTTCTCAGATGTTTTTTTCTTTGAATTAAGGCGTTTTAGTTTGGCNATTTTAGAAGGTCTTGTCTTTTTTCTNGGAGGTTTTTGCTTAGCNTTCTTTTTGATAAGCTCTAAAAAACGTTTAATAACTATATCCTTGTTTTTATGTTGACTTCTTGAGTCTTGAGCCACAATAATAAGGACGTTATCTTTAGTTAGCCTTGAGGAAAGCTTTTCTAATAATATGAAACGTTCTTTTTCTGAAATTGCTTGAGATGAGTTAATATTCCATCTAAGCTCAACTGCTGTTTCTGTTTTATTAGCGTGNTGGCCGCCAGGTCCAGAACTTGTGGTAGTGTTAAACTCTACCTCTTCTATAAGTTGAGAGGTATTCATTAATTACTTATTTGGTGTGATTCTTTTAATAAATCTACCACGGTTTTCACAGGGTTAAATGTAGATAAGGGAACTTCTACAAAAATTGTATTCCAATGTGCCATAGAGCCATTCCACAAACCAGGACGTTCTAATGCTTTTATATCTTGGCCATTTATGGTCTTTTGATTTATAAAGCCTGCTTTATAATCTACATATTTAAGTAAGTCGAATTTTTCTCCTTTATAATTTCTTACGCTGCAAACAATATCTACAGGATTAAAATGTGTTGCATCATTAAGGCAACGCAACTGTCTTGGGTCTTCTTTNTTAATTTGAACAGATTCTACAATCTGNAGAGATATTTTACCGCTTTCATGTTTAACCCAAAAAGGACCGCCACCTGGCTCTCCTTCGTTTTTAACCATACCACAAACGCGAATAGGTTTATCAAGTTGTTCCCGCAAATATTCAATTTGATATTTTAAAGAGAACTTCTCAAAATCTTCGGACAGTATATTATTAAAGTTATCTTGTAAAAAGTAAACAATCTCGTGTATAAATTCTTCTGTAGGNTTCGCGTTTTCATCTAACATCTCAAGAAACTTGAACGATGTTTGTCTTTGCTCTAAAAGCAAACCACCTAACATTTTCTTATAGTTGGCCACATCTTCTTCATATTGATATGTGACTACATTGTCTATATTTTTAATAAATATGATATCTGCATCTTGTTCATTTAAATTTTCAATTAATGCNCCATGACCGCCAGGTCTAAATACCAGATNNCCATCGTCATCTACAAATGGTGTATTATCTAAATTAACCGCTATAGTGTCTGTACTTTTCTTTTGGTAAGACTCTNTGGTAATAAATGTTGTNTCAGTTTTATTAGAGACTATGTCTTTTATACGATCATACTCAGATTTAAACTTATTGTAATGGTTATTTGATATGGTAAAATGAAGATGCGCCTTTTTATTTGGAGCAGCATACTTAGAGGCCTCAAATAAATGTTCTGCAAANGCAGATGCAGTATGTTCTTTATATTTATGAAAAGGCACCAATCCTTTAGGGAGATTTCCGTAGTTAAGTCCAGTTTCGCCTAATAAACACTCTACAATGCACACTTTTTTCTCATCATCAGAAAGTGAATTATAATTTGGNCAAGTTTTCTTTANCTGCTGAAGTATAGCCTCATAAAATGGAAATTTTTCTAAGCCGACAAAAAAGAGTTTAAGTGTATTGTCTTTTGTTTTATTTATAAAGGCATTAATACTTTCTTTTGAAGGATTATAGGTGTCTAAAAACCGGTATAATGACTTAAACATTCTTGTAGCAGCGCCAGAAGCAGGTACAAATTTGATGACTTCAATATCATCTAGTTTTGAATTGTATAACTTAANATACGTCTGTTTCTTNTCNTCTGAGATTTGAAGGATTCCGTTTTCTATTGTAGCACANTCNGTNAAATTTANAAAAGGAATNCCTTCNNTNAANGTTTGCAACTGGTTNTCAACCTGTTTTAACGTTAANCCGTGANTTTCTATTTGNTTNANTTGCTNTGCTGTAAAATCCAAAATATTTGCTTTTATAGTGCCTCGCAATGCTCTATTGCAGTTTTAAAACGAGTTTCTACATTACCTTGTAATATTACATAATTACAATTATTTGCATCTAACTCATCCTTAAACTTTAAAAACATAGCTTTACGTTCATCAGGTTTATCCCTAAGATCGTCTGCTTCCCAAGGTGTATCAATATAGGTTAATAGATATAGGTGGTAATGGTGGTCATTAACAGCACCTAAGATTTCTTTGGGGCAATATTCGTTATAATATGCTTTGGAGTAAACTTTTATCTCACGAAGATTAGTATCACAAAACAAATATTTATTTGCAACGTTGGAAAGTTCATTCTCCGTATTAATTTGCCCTTTAGCAATTGGAATTAAATCTTCCTTTTCACAAACTGTTTGTGTCCTATCCCATTTGTCTTGTAAATATATTCTCATAAACTCAGGCACAGAAACTGTTTTAAAATGTTCTGCNAAAAGGTTTACTAAAGTAGTTTTTCCTGAAGATTCAGGACCGTAGAGAACAATTTTTAGGCAGTCTGAAGTCTGTTGTTTAAAATCTTTTTCCAAGCTAAGTATCCAAATATTGAGATAATGACAAATATAACGTAAAGAAAACTGCTCAATGTTAAACCCTTGTAAAAATAGAGNGGCACACTAATTACATTTCCCATTAATAAAAACAGCCAATTTTCTAGTTTCTTTTTGGCAAGCATCCACATACCTACAAAAAACAATCCTGTTGTAAGTATATCTATATTGGATACCCAACCCTCAAACTTTTCAAACACATAATATATTATGTATATAANNAACATTGTACTTAAAAATATTCCTAAACTATACGTATAGTCATTTTTAGTAGCCTTTGNTATAGGTGTTGTTTGNGTTGGTGTAACTTTTCTTGTCCAAATATACCAGCCGTAAATACTCATTACAAAGTAGTANCCATTAATTATGGTATCACCTAGTAAATTGAATTTTAATAAGATGTAAACAAAGATTAAAGTACTTACNATTCCTGTAGGATACACCCAAACACTGTTGCGCATAGAGCAAATAGAAGATATTAAACCGAATACAATACCGGCAACTTCAAGACCTATAATATGTGTTTCGTAACCTCGATATTGCCCGAAGAAAAACTCAAAAATGGGGCTCATAATCGTGACNATCAGATTTTACGATTTTAATATAAAGTAAACCTCTCTCAACAGCCTCTAAAGCTATTTTCATTTCTTTTTGAAGAATACCCATCACCTCGTCATACTCTCCATATACTTGCGTACTTAAAGGGTTCTCCAATACTTTTAACCCTGAAGCTCTTAAGGATTTAATGAAGTTTATTATTGCTGGTTCAAAATCGTCTTGTAGTGGAGTTAGCGTTAGCTCGACTGAAATATTCATTNNGGTTGGTTTGGTTTCAGTTATTTGTTTAGATAGCCAAATCTACGTAATTGATTATCGTTACTACGCCAGTTTTTGTTCACTTTTACATA
Organism: Croceibacter sp.; assembly: GCF_002716225.1. Taxonomy (NCBI): domain Bacteria; kingdom Pseudomonadati; phylum Bacteroidota; class Flavobacteriia; order Flavobacteriales; family Flavobacteriaceae; genus Croceibacter; species Croceibacter sp. The sequence goes on from NZ_PAZX01000014.1 coordinate 15,002, forward strand.
TAACTCAATATGGACTTGTTTGCCAAAAAACTTTTCCAAATCTTTTCGTGCTTCAACTCCTACTCGTTTTAAAGCACTTCCTTTGTGACCTATTATAATTCCTTTTTGAGAATCTCGCTCAACCATAATAATGCTTCGCATTTTTATGATTTCTTCTTCTTCAAAAAACTCTTCGGTATCTACCTCTACACTATATGGAATCTCTTTTTTGTAATGCATTAGAATTTTTTCTCTAATAATTTCATTTACAAAAAAGCGTTCTGGCTTATCTGTTAATTGATCTTTAGGGTAAAATGCCGGAGACTCTGGCATTACTTCAATAATTCTATTTAATACTTCAGAAACATTAAAACCTTCTAAAGCTGAAATTGGGTAAATTTCTGCAGTTGGCACTTTTTCTTTCCAATACTGCATTTGTTCTTCTAATTGATGCTGGTCTGAAGTATCAATTTTATTAAGTAATAATAATACAGGAATTTCTGCATTTGTAATTTTCTTGAAAAAGGCTTCATCTTTAAGACTTTGCTCTCCAATCTCCACCATATAGATAAGTACATCTGCATCTTCAAAAGCAGACTTTACAAAATCCATCATATTTTCCTGAAGTTGATATGCTGGTTTTATAATTCCTGGCGTATCACTTAACACAATTTGAAAATCTTCTCCATTTACAATTCCCAAGATACGATGTCTTGTGGTCTGAGCTTTGCTTGTTATGATGCTTAGCTTTTCTCCTACAAAGGCATTCATTAATGTGCTTTTACCCACATTTGGGTTTCCAATAATATTTACAAATCCTGCTTTATGAGCCATATTAAAACTTTTATACAAAGATACATTTTATTGCTCTAGTGTTCCTAAGGTTTTATGTCTTCTATAAGTGTTGTAATGAGCACCTCTATTTCGGGCTTTACGAGTTCTGGTCTTTGCCAGGCAATTTCATGTCCTGCATTAGAAATTGGAATAACAGTTATATTTTCGAAAACTTCTTTAGAGTAATTTATATTTCCAAATGGCACTACTTTATCTTCTGTTCCGTGAATATGAACTACGGGAATTTTTAATGTTTCCCAACCATCTTCAATCTTTTCTAATTCTTTAGCGTGCGTCGTCTTTTCATCTCCAGCAACACGGTAACCTGTTGGCACCAACCAACGCGTGAGCCACCATTGCGTTAGCCTAGATGCCCAAATTTTCTTTTCCTGATTNGGGTCTAATGCTGGAGACACCATAATTAGTGCTTTTACGCGTGTATTTAAAACAGCTNTCCTTGCTGCTAATGGACCACCATAAGATGTTCCTACCAAAATAACATTCTCTAAGTTATAGTCATTAATTAACTCGTTCATAACTTTGGCTTGAGTTTTAATAGATGTAAGCTCATCTCCAAAACCAGAATATCCATAACCTGGCCTATCTACTGCATATAAGTTAGCTTTCTTTACTAATGAAGTGTCTATTAAATAGTCTCGCCAAGCAGCCATTGAGCTAGGTGAACCGTGAAAAAAAATAACATTAATGTTATTGTTAGATTCTTTTACTGCTTGTACCCTAATGTTTCTATCTATTACTTTTGAATTGAATGTAGTAATTTCTGTAGGTATGTTTATAGCTTTATGCCTAAGGTAAACCTCTTCTGTAGTTTCTCTNTATTGTAATGCTGTGCAAGAAGCGAATAAGACTCCTATAAGTANTAGTACTANTAACTGGGTTTTGNTTTTCATCTTCTTTTTGAATTCAGTTTTTATCTTGACTTTACAAATTAAAAAACTCTCAACTAGTGTTGAGAGTTTTAAGACTAATTTTTAACTATTTAAATAACTTANAATGTGAAATCTAGACGTGTATAGTAGTATGCACCGCCAAATCCCATTTGAACTGAATCCCAATAACCACCACCTTCGGTNTCNCCATCATTTTGCTGGTCTGGATATTCATTAAATAAGTTATTACTACCTATACTAAGCTTAACTTGGTCTGTAATTTCATANCCAAAGTTTAAGTCAACAGTGAATTTNGCATCATATACATCTTCTGTTTCTGCAAAATCGATTAAAGTTATTTCTGAATATCTTGTAATCCCCAATGCTGTATTAAACTTATTTTTTACATAAGACATGTTTAAAGCAAACTTGCTATCTGGTGCAGAAGCTAATAANAATGCTCGCTCTCTCGCACCGAAAAATGTATCTTCATCTAAGTTGCCATTATTTACATCCTTAATTTCAATACTGTTTATATTACCTAGTAAAGTGGCAGAAATTGAGCCGTCATCTAAAAGTTTCCTGTAAGAAAGTATAATATCTACACCTGTAGTTTCTGTATCTACGCCATTTACAAAAAACTGAGCTTCATTAACGTTGTCTATTTGTGGAGCATCAAAAGTACCNGTTAGCACTATACGGTCTTTTACACTNACAAAATAACCATCTATAGTAGCTGTAAAATCACCAGCTTTAGCTGTAAACCCTAAAGATGCATTTGTAGCAGTTTCTTCTTTTAACTCTCCAATACCAAATGATCTNGTTACAGGACTATTATTTGCAGATAGTAGTGACTCTGTTGCGGTTCCTCCTTGAAAATCTGTAAAGCGCAAGTTGTAATATACTTGTGCCAAAGATGGCGCCCTAAAGCCTGAGCTTAAAGATCCTCTTAAATTTATATTATCTGTAAGCTTATATCTTGANGCCAATTTACCATTAAATGTGCTTCCGAAATCACTGTAGTTTTCGAATCTNACTGCGCCGGCTAAAAGAAACTTTTCTGTAATGTCTAATTCTGTATCAACATAAAGAGAAACGTTAGATCTACTTCTATCTACTACATTTTCCNGGCTATAGCCNGGAAAACCTTGTGAGCCACCAGGTCTTGGGTTACCAGTTCCTGGATCTATAGGTTGTTGTTGTGTTTGAGGATCTGTTATGGGTTGCCCATTGGTGTCGTAGGTTGCATAAGAACCTGTTTCTCCAGCAAAAATTGTAAATGTTTCTGTTCTGTACTCTGTACCAATTGCTAAGTTAAAACCATTAGCTATGTCTGCNTAATATTTTGAAAAGTCTAAGTTTATTGTGTTTTGTGATAAAGAATGACCACCAGCATCAAACTCTGTAGGAGAGTTTTCTTCTAAAGATGCATTTAAGGTNCCTTTTATGTAATAATGAAAGACATTTTTTCCGTAAGTATTACTTAAATCTACTTTCCAATCGTTTCCTAACTCAGATCGTACACCTGCTGCAAAAGAATTATCTGTAATTATAGATGTTATTCTTGGCGTAAAACCATTTGGATATATTTCTGTAACAACACGTTCTCCTCCATTTCTTGTAAATGCATAGGCATCTGTATCTCTATAATTTCGACCACCAAAGGCATAAACTTCGGTTTGGTCTGACACTGGNAAACTCAAGTTTCCGAATATATTAAATCCNTCAATCGCAGCTTCACCAAAACCTCTTCTAAAGTCATAACCTGGTCGTAGCGTCTTATTTTTATTTACATATTCTGTTGTAAAGTTTGCATAACCTTCCTCTCCAATTGCAACACCATAATTNCCTGACACTTTTAGAGAACCACCATCTAAGCTTTGATCGTCTCCAATAGCATTTCCATCTCTATCTNTATCTAGCCTATTGCCGTCTGTGTTTGGAGTGCCGTCTGGAAAATCTCCTTTTGCATTTGTGTTATATGCACCATAGCTTACACTTCCAGAAAATTCATCTACATTATCTTTTAATACAATGTTTATAACACCTGCAATTGCATCTGACCCGTATTGTGCTGCTGCACCATCTCGTAAAATTTCTATTCGTTTAATTGAAGCTGCTGGAATNGTATTTAAATCTGTTCCTGTATTACCACGACCTCTAGTTCCAAAAATGTTTATTAAAGAAGATTGGTGCCTACGTTTCCCGTTTACTAATACTAGCGTTTGATCTGGGCCAAGACCTCTTAATGTAGCAGGATCTATATGATCTGCACCGTCTGAACCAGATTGNTTGTTGGCATTAAATGAAGGCGCTGCGTATTGAAGAAGCTCATTAATTTCAATTTTACCAGCTTGAGTTACTATGTCTGAAACTTCAATAACATCGATTGCCACTGGTNTATCTGTTGCTGTTCTTTTAGGGCTACGNGATCCTACAAGCTGGACAGAGTCTAAGGTATTACCNTCTTGAAGTGTTACATTAATTGTTGTTTGTGAGTTTACTGAAATTTCTTGAGTTTCAAAGCCTACAAAGCTTATTACAAGGACAGCATCATTTGGTACTGTAAGCGTGTAATTTCCATCAAAATCTGTGGATGTACCATTAGAAGTGCCTTTTTCAATAATATTGACACCTGGTAAAGGGCCGCCGTTAGAGTCTGTAATTGTTCCCGACACAGAACTTTGAGCAAATGTAAAGGCTGTTATAAATAAACAGCCCAGTGTNAAAATTAGTGTTTTCATAATTTAGTTGGTTACGGTTAATTGCCNTTGAAATTACCCAAAAATTATGACTTTCACTAAAATATTANTGTTTTACCTGTATTTACTTAAGGNAATCTNACACAACCAATCAATAAAANATAAGATTTTAAAATTTAATACNTGATTGATAAAATTTCCAATTCACGNACCTCGCCACCTAAATTAAAACTCACATTTTCATTCACTTTTGCACCAATAATTGCAGAAACCAATGGCGCAACAAATGCTATTTTCTGTTTTTTAATATTTGCTTCATCCACACCAACTATTTGAAATTCCTGAACCAGGTTAGATGTTTTATTCTTTAGCTTTACTGTAGCCCCAAACCTAACCTCATCTTTTGGTTGGTCTTTAGGATCTAATAACCTTGCAGAAGCCAAGCGTTCTTTAAGCTGATTCATCTTTGCAGTAATTACGGCTATTGCACGTCTTCGTTCCTGGTCGTCTTTAATGCTTAGATTAGCTTGCTCTTCTGCCAATTGCTTAAGTTCTGTTTTTAATTCTTGTAGGCCATTTGGCGTTACATAGTTAGTTACACCATTTGGCAAAGCTGCTCTTGGTGGTATAATTGGTGCTTCTTCCTGATCATCTTCTTTTACAAATCCTCTACTCATAACATTTATTGAAATGGTTTATTCCTACTTCTATCATACAACACAATGCTTCCTGCAACAGCAACATTTAGACTAAATTCAGATTTAAATTGAATTAAGAAGTGCGACCTGTCTATAGCTTCTCTAGTTAACCCATGATCTTCTGCCCCTAATAAGTATACACAGCGTCTTGGATGTTCAAAATCTTCTAATTGTATTGCTGTTTCAGTCTTTTCGACACCTACAATTCTTACACCTTTTGGAAGGTGGTCAAAAAAATCATTAAAATCTTTATAATGATAATACGGCATAGATTTCACCGAATTATGTGTGTCACTTGCTTGATGGGCATATCTCTTACCTACTGTAAAAATAAAGCTAGCGCCTAAGTTCTGGGCAGTTCGCCATAAGACACCTAAATTTTCTGGAGTCTTGCCATTTAAGATTCCTATTCCAAAAAAGTCTGTTGTAAAGTTGTTCGGTTGCATCTTACAAAGATAAGTATAGTTTGCAACACCCTATAAATACTAAACTATTATAGGTTTAATATCTTAGCTACTTCTTTTTTATAAAAAGATAATATCCATTTACTAATAAAATAGCAACATTGGTAATTATAATGGGAATGCTACCTAGTAAAATGCCGTAAACCACAAAAAATGCGCAACCAAAGGAGTTAACTATTCTTAACCTTATAATATTTCTAAAGAAAAAAGAAAATAACACTAATGCACTCGCAATGTAACCTATTAGCTCTATGTAATTGAAATCCATAGTTTAAATATTAGAGATAAAAAAAGCTCCAGATTTCTCTGAAGCTTTGCTAGTAGCGGGAACTGGAATTGTTCGCGTAAGTCTTCAGATGCTTAGCAGCTATGTTTACTGTTGGTTTTATGTTATAAATACATTGATATGTGCCAAATTCGTGACGCCACAAAAGCTGTAAAAAAAGCGCCAATGGGCGCTACAGCAATTTTGGAACACATAAGTATTACTTATTCCTCTTCTTTTAAAAGTCTATCTAAATCCTTGAATAATTCAGATTGTTGGTCTTCTGTTAGCTTTACAACTACTATAGGTTTACTTTCTAGACTCATATCC
>NZ_PAZX01000015.1:0-58396 GCF_002716225.1 Croceibacter sp.
AATATAAAACCTTTTTTTAAACTACAAAACAATTTTTAAAAAAATATTTTTTTGCCGTTTTCACTAACGCCTTTCGTTGTTAGCGGGTGCAAATATACACTCTTTTCTAAAACTACAAACAACTTTTCAAAAAACTTTTTCGGTAAAAAAATCCACTAATTTTTGTTAGCGGATAGAGTGCAAATATACGTTCCTTTTATATTAAGAAACTAATATTTCTTTGACTTTTTTTTAAGTAATCTTTAACTCATTGTATTTTAAACGTTAAAGCCACTTTGAAGAGGCTTCAAAATAGTCTATATTTAAAACACTTGGTTGGTTATCTAATATATTACGCTGAAATGATCTCTGTAGAATGTCTTCAATTAAAAAATCTTCTCTATTATTTACTGGATTGTATTCACTTTTTAATTCGATGTCAAATAAACCTGCAGTAGTATCATACCAAAAAGCTCTCCACCCACTTCGCAAATTTTTGATTAATTGGAATGTGGTTACCCCAGTTTGTCTATGAATTAACTTAACTAATATTTGACCTTCTGTCCTAGTAAGTTTTTTTAACTCTGCAGCAAACTGCTCCTCGATATACTTTTGAACTATTTTTGTATACTTTCTTCTTTCTGATTTAGATTTAATAGATGCTAATCTTGCATTTAATTCAGTAAGCCTTTCGGATGCAAGTTTTGCATATGGCCAAACCTTTCTTGTCTTCCTTCTTAATATTAAGTATCGTCTTCTTTCTAGGTCTGAAGTGAACTTAATTTTATTAAGTATAATTACTTCTTCAAGATCTATAAATTCTCTTGGGATAGTATCACCTTCAATAATCATATAGTCATATTCTCTTTCTGTAGAATCTTGTGGTTTACTTTCTACTTGAGAATATGAAAATGACATATAAAGTAGTCCTATTATATATATGAAATATTTCACTGTTATTATTTAGATAATAATTAAATCTAATATCATACCAAATTTAGATAATGTAAGTATGAGTTCTCTTAATTTATATTTAAATTCGTTTAAAATCAAACGAACAATGACAGATAAAAGTATATTGAACAAAAAGTCTTTAAAGTTTTTAGAAGAATATTTAAATAATGCTTCACCTACCGGCTATGAATGGACAGGTCAAAAATTATGGATGGACTATTTAACACTTTATGTAGATGAGTTTATTACGGACACCTATGGGACAGCAGTAGGTGTTATTAATCCTAAAGCAAAATATAAAGTTGTAATTGAAGGACACGCAGACGAAATTTCTTGGTACGTAAATTACATTACTGATGATGGTCTTATATATGTAACAAGAAATGGTGGTAGTGATCATCAAATCGCAACCTCTAAACGCGTTAATATTCATACTAAAAGTGGAATAGTTAAAGGTGTCTTTGGATGGCCGGCTATACACACACGAGATAAGAGTAATGAAAAAGCACCTAAACCAGATAATATATGTATTGATGTTGGTTGCACTACCAAGGAAGAGGTTTTAGAGTTAGATATACACATAGGCTGTGTTATTACCTATCCTGACGATTTTATGATCTTGAACAAAAACAAATTTGTTTGCAGAGCATTAGATAACAGAATGGGTGGGTTTATGATTGCTGAAGTTGCTAGACTCTTAAAAGAGAATAAAAAAACTTTACCATTTGGTTTATATATTACAAATTCTGTACAAGAAGAAATTGGTTTGCGTGGTGCACAAATGATATCAGATCGTATTAAACCAAATGCAGCCATTGTTACAGATGTAACTCATGATACTTATACTCCAATGATTGAGAAAAAAGTACAAGGTGATGCAAAAATTGGGGACGGACCAGTAATTGCATATGCTCCAGCTGTACAACAAAAATTAAGAGACCTTATAATTAATACTGCAGAAGATAAGAAAATTCCATTTCAAAGAGCTGCATTATCTAGAGCTACAGGTACAGATACAGATGCTTTTGCATATAGTAATGGTGGTGTTGCATCTGCATTAATATCATTACCATTAAGATATATGCATACAACTGTGGAAATGGTTCATCAAGATGATGTAGAAAATGTGATAAAACTAATTTATGAAACGTTACTTACTATGAAAGATGGAGAAACGTTTAGCTATTTTGATTAATGACCTTAACAGATAAACAACTTGAGGCAATTTTAAAAGATCCTGAAAAAGCTGCCCAATTTTACAACCTTACTTATGTTTACGACAATCAATTAACTATTGATCGTCGTAAGCATGGTAAAGGTTTTAGATATTTTCAAAATAACAAACCTGTTACCAAAAAGGATCTTATTAATAGAATTAAAAGTTTAGTAATTCCTCCTGCGTGGACAGACGTTAGAATAACCGATTTGGCAAATGGCCATCTTCAAGTTGTTGGTAGGGATGAAAAACACAGAAAAGTTTATAAATATCACGATTTGTGGACAGCTTTCAGAAACCAAACTAAGTTTCTCAAAATGTCTTCATTTGGAAATTCACTCCCTTTATTAAGAAAACAAGTTGAAAAAGATCTGCAGCAAGAACAAATGACCAAATCTAAGGTTCTTGCAATTGTAATTACATTACTTGAAGAAACACATATTAGAATAGGTAATTATTATTATGCCAAGAATAATAACACCTATGGTCTTTCTACTTTAAGGACTAAACATGTAGAACATATTAAAGACAGTATTCAGTTTCATTTTATAGGAAAGAAGAATAAAGAACATCAAATTAAAATAACCGATGACTCATTGATAGAGCTTGTAAACCAATGTGAAGAAATTCCTGGTTGGGAATTGTTTCAGTATTTTGATGAGGACGGCACTAAACAACGTCTCGATAGCGGAGATATTAACACCTACATTAAAGAACTAAGCGGTGAGCTATTTACTGCAAAGGATTTTAGAACTTGGTCTGCCAGTAAAATTTTCTTTGAAACATTAAGAGATGAACCTTATGCTGAAGATGAAAACGAAAATAAATCATTGAGATTAAAGGCATATGATAAGACTGCAGAAGCACTTGGTAATACTCGAAGTGTTTGTAGAGAATATTATGTGCACCCTATGCTTAATGATTCTTATAAAGATGGTAGTATTAAACCTTATTTTTCTAAACTTAAGAAGATGAAAAAATCTTCAAAGAAGTACCTATCTCAAACCGAAGAGGTATTGTTGGAAATGATTAGTGATTACGAAATTAGTCTGGAAAAGAGCTAATTTTTTTCTTTATCACGTTTTAGTAATTCTACTTGCTCCCTAAGTAGTTTGTTGGTTTCTGTCATTAATTGAATATTCTTAGGAGTAGAAACTGTTTTGTTAGTATCATCTTCTGCCTTCTTCTTAAGACTATTCATCACCTTAACAACTAAGAAAACTACAAATGCTATAATAATAAAATCAATAAAAACTTCTATTAACTCTCCGTAACCTACCGTTATCGCTTTTATCTCTTTACCATCTTCTCCTACTCTAGCCTCTTTAAGTACAATATTTTTATCGGCAAAATGAATACCGTCTGTAAGTAATGATAAAGGTGGAAGCATTACTTTTTTTACAATAACATCTACTACATCTTTAAACGCAGCACCTATAATTATACCTATAGCCATATCGACCATATTACCTTTTACTGCAAACTCTTTAAATTCTGAAAAAAAACTCATTTAAAATTTATTAAGGTTGTTAAATCACAAACCCCACAAATTAAAAGGTTGCAGGGTTTAAACTAAATGTTAGTTAATACTAGTCTTCATCATCAAATAAACTAGGCTGATCGTATTTGTTTTTTGAATCTAAATTGTCTGGAGCATCATTTGCACCAGTTGTATGTATTTCTTCGTCATCAATAACTTCATGTTCTTCAGCCTTTATAGGTTCAGGAATTTCATAAGGTTCAGGTTCTAAAAGCGTAATTGTGTTAACTTTTTCGGATGTTAATTGGTTACCAAGTGCTGTGATTCCTTTTAAAGAAATAAATTCCTCAAGCTTTACAGACTCATTAGGTTTTCTATCTTTTCCTGGTTTTTTTGTATACTCTAACTCAATTACTGGAAGATAATCTGTAGATACAATTTCTAAATATGTTTTAGGGTGTTCTGTAACCACAAGTTCTTCCTTATCTTCATTTTCTATTAAAAAGCGTTTTACATAAAACTTCTCTCTTTCGCCATCCCAATAAACTATTGATATTGGTTTTTTAGGTTGCCATTTTTCCAAAACAATCATATCACCATCAAAACGTGTGGTTAATTCTGGCTTGATAGTTTTTACAATTCCGCCTTGTGTAATAATAAGGAGTCTGTCTTCTGCTTTAAATTCTCCTAGTAAATCTCCTCGATCATCTACATTTAAGCGCTGCACTGTATCATCAAACCAAATACGTCTTGGTTTTAATGTCGAAACACCTTCTTCTTTTAACTCAATTCGTTTTACAGGATGCTTGGTAACAATATTTCCTTTAACACCTCTGCCTTTTATAGCCATGTCTGAGAAGTCTACCTCAAATTTCAATTTCTTTACTTGTCCAACTTGTCTCAAATAAACTGTAACCACTTCTGCTTCACCATTAGGATTGGCAGAGAAATAGAAAACTTTTGTGTTCTTTTTATCAGAACCCATATTGTATTCTCTATCTCTAGTCATACTAGTTACAGCAAAACGCTTCATATAAGTATTCCTACTTTTAGCGTCTCTATAAATCATATTATAAATAGTACGCTTGTCTTTTTTCTTGAAGACCGCTACGTGAATAATATTTTTACCAATAAACGTTTTTGAGTCTACTTTAGTTACCATCATAGTTCCATCTTCTGTAAAACAGATAATATCATCTATATCACTACAATCTGTAACATATTCATCACGTTTTAGAGACGTACCTATAAAACCTTCGGCCCTATTAACATAAAGCTTGGTGTTTCTTATTACCACCTTAGTGGCTTCAATATCTTCAAAAGCTTTTAGCTCTGTTTTTCTATCTTTATCTTTACCGTAGTCTTTTTTAAGATTAGCAAAATAATTTATAGCAAACTCTACCAAATGATCTAAGTGATGCTTTACCTCTTCAATCTGATCTTCTAAAGCATCTATTTTTTGTTGTGCTTTGTCTATATCAAATTTAGATATCCTTTTAATTCTAATTTCAGTTAGTCTTACAATATCTTCTTCGGTAACTGCACGTTTAAGGTGTGCGGTGTGTGGTTTTAAGCCTTTATCAATTGCTTGTATTACACCTTCCCAAGTTTCCTCTTCCTCTATATCTCTATAAATTCTATTTTCAATAAAGATTCTCTCTAAAGAGGCATAATGCCATTGGCTTTCTAACTCATCTAATTTTATCTCAAGGTCAGACTTTAATAAGGAGACCGTGTGGTCTGTACTGCGTCTTAATATTTCTGAAACGCCTATAAATTCTGGCCTGTTATTAATAATGATACAACTTAACGGAGAGATAGATTCTTCGCAACGTGTAAATGCATAAAGTGCATCTATGGTTTTATCTGGAGAAATATTTGGTGGTAAGTGCACCAATATTTCGACATTTGCTGCTGTATTATCTTCTATCTTCTTAATCTTAATCTTGCCTTTATCATTGGCTTTTAAGATTGAATCTATTAATGTTGTTGTGGTTGTTCCATAAGGAATCTCAGAAATGAGTAACGTATTTTTATCCTGCTGAGATATTTTAGCGCGTACTCTTACTTTTCCTCCACGCAGACCATCATTATAATTAGAAATATCTGCTTCTCCTCCAGTTTGAAAATCTGGATATATTTTAAAACGTTTTCCTTGTAAGTGTTTTATTGAAGCATCTATAAGTTCAATAAAGTTATGTGGTAATATTCTTGTGCTTAAACCTACTGCGATTCCTTCGGCACCTTGTGCTAATAATAACGGAAATCTTACCGGAAGATTTATAGGTTCTTTACGGCGGCCATCATAACTTAATTGCCAATCTGTAATCTTTGGGTTAAATAAAACTTCTAAAGCAAATTTTGAAAGTCTTGCTTCTATATATCTTGAAGCAGCTGCACGGTCTCCTGTAAGAATGTTTCCCCAGTTACCTTGCATATCTATAAGTAGGTCTTTTTGTCCTACTTGTACCATAGCATCTCCTATACTTGCATCACCGTGTGGGTGATACTGCATAGTATGTCCTACTATATTTGCAACTTTATTATAACGGCCATCATCTAAATCTTTCATAGAGTGCATGATACGGCGCTGTACAGGTTTAAAACCATCTTCGATTGCTGGTACAGCACGTTCCAGAATTACATACGATGCGTAATCTAAAAACCAGTCTTTATACATACCGGTTACTTTGGTCAACACATCATCTTGTGTTGGCTCAAGTTCTGGCTGTTCTAAATTATCATTAAGATGATCTTGAGGGTGTTCTTCTGGATTTAAATCTTCGTTGTGTTCTTCGCTCATTGCTACATTATAGTCTTTAGACTGTGGTCACTCTTTATAAATACTTGTGTTTCTCTTTTATTATAACTTAATGGTTGTTTATCTAAGCTTCTTCAATAACATCTAATTCTACTTTAAGATTATCAATAATAAACTCTTGTCTATCAGATGTGTTTTTACCCATATAAAACTCCAATAATTCTGCTATACTCATATCTTGGTCTAACATTACAGGATCTAAACGAATATCTTCTCCGATAAAATATTGAAACTCATCTGGAGAAATTTCACCTAATCCTTTAAATCGAGTAATCTCAGCTTTACCTGAGAGCTTTTCTATAGCTTCTCGTTTTTCAAATTCTGAATAACAATAAACTGTCTCCTTTTTATTTCTTACTCTAAATAATGGTGTTTGTAATATATATAGGTGTCCTTCTTTTATAACTTCAGGAAAAAACTGAAGAAAGAACGTGATTAATAACAAACGTATGTGCATACCATCGACATCGGCATCTGTTGCTATTACTATGTTATTATATCTTAAATCTTCAATTGAATCTTCAATATTTAAAGCTGCCTGTAGGAGGTTAAATTCTTCATTTTCATAAACAATTTTCTTACTTAAGCCATAGCTATTAAGTGGTTTACCCTTTAAACTAAATACAGCTTGAGTATTTACATCTCTAGATTTTGTAATACTACCACTTGCTGAGTCACCCTCAGTAATAAATAGTGTCGTTTCTAAATAACGATCTTTTTTATGGTCTCCTAAATGAATTCTACAATCGCGTAATTTCTTATTATGCAAACTTGCTTTTTTAGCGCGATCTCTGGCTAATTTTCTAATTCCAGATAAATCCTTACGTTCTCGTTCTGCTTGCAGTATTTTTTTCTGAAGTTGATCTGCTACGTCTTGGTGACGGTGTAGGTAATTATCTAATTTAGTTTTAAGAAAGTCATTAATATAAGTTCTAACAGTAGGAAAATCGCCACCCATATCTGTAGAGCCAAGTTTTGTTTTAGTCTGACTTTCAAAAACAGGATCCATTACTTTTATAGCAATGGCAGACACAACAGATTTACGTATATCACTACTTTCATAGTTTTTTCCATAAAACTCTCTCACTGTTTTTACAATGGCTTCTCTAAAAGCAGATTGGTGTGTACCACCTTGTGTAGTATGTTGCCCGTTTACAAATGAATGGTACTCTTCAGAATATTGGGTTTTACTGTGTGTAATTGCAACTTCAATATCATCTCCTTTTAGATGAATAATTGGATACAACCTATCATCTTCTCGTATGGTATCACTTAGTAAATCTTTTAATCCGTTTTCTGAATAAAAACGCTCTCCATTAAAAACAATGGTAAGACCAGGATTTAGATAAACATAATTTTTAAGCATTTTAGCTACATACTCACTTCTGTATTTGTAGTTCTTAAAAATAGCTTCATCTGGAATAAAGGTAACTTTTGTACCACGACGTCTTGAGGTTTCATCTAAAAACTCTTCGTCTGTAAGGTTACCTTGTGCAAACTCTGCGGAAGCACTTTTACCATCTCTGGAAGACTCTACCCTAAAATAAGATGACAATGCGTTTACGGCTTTGGTACCAACACCATTTAAACCTACAGATTTCTTAAAGGCTTTGGAGTCGTACTTTCCACCTGTATTCATTTTAGAAACTACATCTTTTACTTTTCCTAAAGGAATACCACGACCATAATCTCTAACAATTACACGTTCGCCTTGTATAGAAATTTCGATGGTTTTACCTGCATTCATAACAAACTCATCAATAGAGTTGTCTAATACTTCTTTTAGTAAGATATAGATACCATCATCTGCACTGGAGCCATCACCAAGTTTCCCGATATACATTCCGGGACGCATACGTATGTGCTCTTTCCAGTCTAATGAACGTATATTATCTTCAGTGTACTTAGTTTCTTGCTCCATAGGCTTTCTTAAATTGGGAATGTGTGCTAATATAAAGGTATCCGCATCAAAATAAAATATACAAAAGTGAAAGTAATTAACAAATAAGGGTTAAGTTTTGTTAATTGCTGATAATCAAAAAACCAGCTACAAAATTTTTGTAGCTGGTTGTTATGTTTGAAATGTAGATATAAGCTTTAGTTGTTGTTAAAAGACTTGGCAATGTCTTCAAATCCTTCAACGTTTATCATATCATTATCTACCGTTTTGAGCATCTCTATTAATTTTTGAGGATTCATTTGGTTTCCTAACACTCTAGCAACACCAAAACCTTTTTCATAATCCTCACCATAAATAATTATCTCATCTATAGCATCTTCTTCTCCAAGGTATAGAACTTTCGCATTCATCCCATTTTGATTAAACTTCATTAGCACATGAAATTTATCATCTTTAAGAATACTATTTATCTTGGATTTCTCTTCTTCAAACGCTACAGTATTTTCTTCTTTTTTTGGAAAAGCTAATACATTTACTTTCTTAACAGTTGAAAGTGTTTCTTGTTGCTCTTTGGTCATATTGTCATTAACCATTAACAGGCTAGAAGGTAGGTCCAACGATAAAAAGTTTTCATTGTCTTGATTGTCTACATAATATTCTTGTAAACTTTGTTTTCCGTTACAGCTAAAGAATAAAACAACTGTTAGGCTTAAAATTAATTTAGTTAGCGTCTTCATTTACTTTTGTTTTTTAATATTCTTTAACTCCTCAGATCCTGGTACTTTTAAATCTGATGCTAGTTTAGAAACCTGTTTTAAGTTTATATTTCCTGTAATTTGAAGTATAACAGTGGACGGTTTACCATCTTCTGTACCATCTAAATGCATAAATAGCTCATTTACAAAATCATCATTTTTACCTGGTTTTATGTAAAAATTTACTGCTTTACCATCTTCATTAATTCTCATAAGTTGCTCTAAGCCACCAGAAGAAATGTATGATTTTGCATCTGCATTCATAGTGGTTCTTACATCACTCCTATCTGTTACAAAAACACGTATTTCATTAAGGTTTTCAATAAGGTCTACGTAGTTCTGCATTTCTGGGTCAGAGCTATTTACATCTATTTTATTAAGTAACTTAAACATCTTACTTGTCATTACCATACTGGTAACGTCTTTCATAGTCTCATACTTGCTAAAATCCTGAGCTGTAGCTGTAACACTAGCAAACACAATTGCTAATACTAAAATTAGGGGTTTTACTGTTTTCATTATCTTATTTATTATTGTCTGTTATTAATTTATTTTTGGTGGTTTCTATTTCTTTAAGGTACACCAATTCATCATTTCCCTCATTCATATAAGCAGAAACAAGGTTGAGGATTGCCTTTGTTTTCTGTAGTGCTATTTCTGGGTCTTCATAGGTACCCAAGTCATTACTGTTTTGTTGTATACCATTATTGTACCAAATTGCAGTTGCTATTAAAACGACACTTGCAGCAATAGCCATCCACGGTTTAAATAAAGGTTTAGAGGTTTGTGGGGTATTGGTGGCAACTGTAAACTGTTCTTTTTTTGCTTTAGCAAAGTAATTAAACAATGGCTTGTAAGACTCTAAATGAGGCGCTACGTTATCACTTAAGTAATAATGCCTTAATTGGTCTTCTTCTTTAAGAGACGTCTCTCCTTCAAGATATTTTTGGGTTAGTATTTCAATGTTCTGCAATTCCATAGTCTTGTAAATTTTGCATTTGCGATCTTAATTTCTTTCTTGCTCTAGAAAGGTTTACGCGTACTGCAGTCTCATTCATATTTAATATTTTGGCAATAGCATCATACTCCATTTGCTCTATTTCTCTTAGCTGTATAATTACCTGCTGTTGTTGTGGTAACTCATTTATTAAATGCTCCACCAACTCCAGTTCATTCTTAGTTTCTAATTGCTTTTGCAACCCTGTTTGTTGGTCTTCATAATTATTATGAACTATCCTAAGGTTGTTGTTTCGTTTTAACCTTAACTCATCTAAACAATGATTTTTAGTCACCGTCATAGCAAAAGCTTCAAGATTATCATATGTTTTTAAGGTCTCTTTGCGTTTCCAAAGTTTAACTAAAACATCTTGAGTTGCATCTTCTGCTGCTTCTTTAGATACTAATAACCTTCTAGCCAAGCGAAACATCTTGTCTTTTATGGGTTCTATTTGTTGTAAAAACCTTTTTTGGTTCATTAGTGTTGGTTATTAGGCAGCTATGCGACTTACTATTACGACGTGTATGTATAAGTTTTGTTACATCTGCCTCTTAAATTTATACGAATTAGATATTTTTGAAGTTACTTAGACACAAGATAAGCCTTATGAAAGCTATAAAAGTTATATTACTTACAGTATTAACCTCTACTCTATTATTTAGTTGTTTTGAAGATCAAGACGATAGTATTGGTAATGCCTCAAACTTAGAAATTAATAACTTCATATATAGAGGTATGAACGCGTACTACCTATATAAAGCAGACGTTCCCGAATTAACTAATGGCGCATTTGAATCTGCTACAGAGTTAAATGAGTTTTTAGATAACTATAATAGTCCGGAAGATTTATTTTATAATGGCCTTTTATCAAACCAAGATAGATTTAGCTTTCTGGTTAATGATTATGTGGCTTTAGAAGAATCTTTTAGTGGTATTACTAAAAATACAGGGATGAAATTTGGTTTGGTAAGGTATCCTAGTGATCCTAGTTTGGTTTTTGGCTATGTACGCTATGTTGTACCAAACTCACCTGCTTCGACTACAATATTAGAAAGAGGAGATATTTTTACAAGTATAAATGGCACACAGCTAACAGATACAAATTTTAATTCTCTTCTTGCTGCGGAAACTTATAGTCTAGGTATGGCTAATTTTGATGGAGAAACTGTTACTGAAACAAACGAAACAGTAAACCTTACTAAAGTGGAACTCACTGAAAACCCTGTACACCTTGCCACAACACTTACTATTAATGGTCAAAATATTGGTTATTTAATGTATAACGGATTTATTGGAGATTTTGATGCTCAACTTAATGAAGCTTTTGGTCAATTTCAGGCAGACAATGTTACAGACCTTGTATTAGATTTGAGATATAATGGTGGTGGCTCTGTAGAAAGTGCCATAGATTTATCAAGTATGATAACTGGGCAATTTACAGGTGAAATAATTACAACCGAACAGTGGAATGCCGAAATACAAGCGGCTTTTGAAGCTCAGAATCCAGAACGTTTGGTAAATAGATTTGATGATAGAATACGTACAAACGCCGCTACAAATAGTTTAAACTTAAATAGAGTTTATATACTAACATCGCCAAGAACGGCATCTGCAAGTGAGTTTGTAATAAATGGTCTTAATCCATATATAGATGTTGTACAAATAGGAACTAATACCACTGGAAAATTTCAAGCTTCTGTAACTCTATACGATGCTGAAGATTTTAGAAAAACTAATGCCAATCCAGGTCACAGATATGCTATACAACCATTAGTATTAAAAGAAGTAAATTCAGTTGGATTTACAGATTTCATAGATGGTTTAGAACCAGATACATTTATTGAAGAAGATTATGCTAACCTTGGTATTTTAGGAGATCCTAATGAGCCACTTTTATCTTTGGCTTTACAAGACATTGCTGGCTTTGCACCATCACAAGAAACAGAAAACAGTACACACTTAAGAACAACATCTCTTGAAGAAATTGGTGAAAGCAATATGAATAGTCCTCTATACCAAAGGATGTATAAGGAAGATCTTTCTGGGGTACCTCTATTCAACTAAAGTTACCATTGTCTAAATTCTTTATAAGCAGGACCTTTTTCTTCAAAAAACTCGAATAACTTTAGTTTATCTTGTTGTTTTAAAAGTGGCTTATACCGATCATCTTGAGCACAAAAGTAAATGAAATCTGAAATGTAGGCTTCTGGCACACCGCAATATTCCTCAAAATAATGCACTGCCATAGCTTGTTCTCCTTGTACAACCAAACGGTCTAGTTTTGCCCATTCGTTAAGTTTTCTCAATTTTTTAAGCTCTCCATTTAAAGTGTTTATCAATAAATCTAATGGTCCTGAAGATGCTGTATAAATTCGCCTTTCCTCAATGGTTGGCAAAGGTTTTGTAGCCTGAGGTAATCCCAAGTTAGCTGCACTTAAATAGGGTTGTAACGGAATGTTTTTAATATCTGCTTCCTCAATTCCAATTAAATCCACACTACTTAAAAGTACCTCTTGTAACTCGTTTATTTTTGGAAATAGAAAGACCATATAGTTTGGGTCTTCAAGTATAGTAGAGGTTACTTCTACCTCTAATGGTTCAAACTGTATGGATGAAAAATAAAGGTTCTCTCCTATTGAAACATCAATCTTAAAGTCACCTTTTTCATTAGTAACTACACCTGTTTCTCTAGAGAGATTTAAGACACTTACCTCAAGTGTATCTCTTGTTTGTGCAATAACACGTCCAGATAATTCAAATGAGTTTTGAGCTATACAAGTAAAATTTACAAATAGTAGAATAAAAATAAGTAGATGTTTAATCATAAGATTTTGGGTATGCTTTACTTGTGTCTAATAGAAACTGAATGAGCTCTAGTTTTTTAGGAGACTTTATAAGCTTTATAGTTAAACCATTATCCTCTGCATAAAAGATAAAGTTATTTATTTCTTTAAAAGGTATATTAAGTTGTGTTGTGAAAAAAGAATCATTAAACTGCTTACGCAGCTCTACATCCATATCATAAAACCCTTGTGGCGGAAGATTTTTATCTGTCTTTTTCTTTTTAAATACCTTTCTTATAATATTAGCTATGTTAGCACCATTTTGCAGACTTAAACTTTTAAGAGCAACATTATCTACAGAGCTTTCTGGTGTATCTGTAAATTCATAGTTATAACCATATACTGCATCTAGAGAATTAATATCAAAAACAGCACCTGCATTAGTTTCAATATAATTAATATCAACCTCAAAGTTTCCAGACAAATCATAAGGCCTTATAAACACTTCTTCTAAAGTATTAACAGAAGGAACTACCTTAATACTTATGGTTTCAGTATTAATTACACCTTTGTCTATAATAATTGTAAAGACCGAGAATTGTACAGAAGAAAATTCTAGCAAATCATTTTCAGCAACATCAATCTTAAATTTTCCGTAGCTATCGGTAACTGTTCCTTTACTAGAGCTAACATTAAAAACGGTAATTCCTTCTGCACTCATAGAAGATGAAACACTTAATTGTCCAGTAACCTCTACTCTATCTTGAGCGTTTAAAGAGCCTAAGCCTATTGTTAAAAAAAGTAAAAGTATTAAGGCTTTCATAATATTTAGGTTATACCTGATGCGTTATCTAAATTTACAGAAATTTGAGGCTCTCTATTAAAAAGACCCTTAAAAAGTTAAGGTATTACAGAAAATATAAAATTTATGATAAATGCAATAGTTGCAAGTACATCTACAATACACGGCAGTAGCTACCTTGAATACTTGAAACCGGCATTAAAAGAACTATATAAAGCTAGTAATGAGGTTGTATTTATACCCTATGCTAGACCAAGCGGACTTACCCATGATGCATACACTAAAATTGCAGAAAACGGATTAAAAGATTTGGGAGTAAAGGTTATTGGTCTCCACACTTTCAAAAACCCACAACTTGCGTTAACAAATGCAAAAGCAATTTTTACAGGAGGCGGAAATACGTTTCAATTAGTGCATATGCTTCATCAGTTAAATCTTATGGAAACATTGAAAGACGCTATAATAAAAGGTACACCGTATTTGGGAACGAGTGCAGGAAGTAACATTTGTGGCCCGACAATGCAAACAACAAATGATATGCCTGTAGTATATCCTTCTAGTTTTAAGACTATAGGTATAATTCCCTTCAATATAAATGCACATTATTTAGATCCAGATACGTCTTCTACCCATAAAGGTGAAACACGAGAAACACGCATTAAAGAATTTCATATATATAACTCAACGACAGTTTTAGGCCTAAGAGAAGGCTCTTGGCTTAAAGTTAAAGGAGATGATATTATTTTAGAAGGAGACCTAACAGCTAGAGTTTTCATTAAACAAAAACCGCCATATGAAGTTGAAAAAGGCTTCAACTTTAAAGAACTTATATAAATGGATTATCAAAGTATATTAAACACAATAGAACAGAAGTTAGATAAGCGTAACTGTAAAGGGAAAGTAGCTGCTTATATTCCAGAGCTTGCTAAGGTTCCTGCAGATAAATTAGGAATGCATTTGTATTGTATAAATTCTGGGCATTATAGCTTTGGAGACAGTAATGAAAAATTTTCTATACAGAGTATCTCTAAAGTTTTTACGCTTGCTTTAGCCATTCGTTTTGTTGGTGATAAATTATGGGATCGTGTAGATGTTGAACCTAGTGGAGATCCATTTAATTCACTTACACAATTAGAGTATGAAAATGGTATTCCTAGAAATCCTTTTATAAATGCAGGCGCATTAGTAGTTGCAGATGTATTGGTAACACATCTTGAAAATCCTAAAAAAGAGCTTCTCGATTTTGTACGTCAACTTTGTGAAGATGATACTATAGATTATGATGAACGTATTGCTAAAAGTGAAGCTGCAAGTGGCTACAGAAATGTAGCATTAATGAATTACATGAAGTCTTTTGAGAATATTAATAACGATGTAGATGAGGTCTTAGATTTCTATTATCACCAATGTTCCTTAGCAATGTCATGTAAAGAACTAGCTAAAGCCTTTATGGTTTTTGCAAATGCCGGAAAACAACTTAGTACTGGCAAGAGAATTTTAGGAAAGCAAAAAGTAAAACGTATGAATGCATTAATGCAAACTTGTGGCTTTTACGATGAGGCAGGTGAATTTAGTTTTAAAGTTGGTTTACCAGGAAAATCTGGAGTTGGTGGTGGTATTGTGGCTGTTCATCCACAACAATATTCTGTTGCGGTCTGGAGCCCAATGTTAAATGAGAAAGGAAATTCAGAACTTGGTATGGATGCCTTAGAAGAGCTTACTACACTTACAGGTTTAAGTATTTTTTAATTACAAATGTTTCACAAAGTGATAGCCTTTTATATCATAGCCTAAATTCATATAAAATTTATGGCTAGGATAATTGTTTACATAACTATTAAGCTCAAAAGTCTCGCACCCTTTAGAGATAGCATAATTAAAAATCCATTCAAATACTTTTTTACCTAAACCACCATTACGGTTTTCTGGTAAAATATAAACGTGATCTTGCTCACAAGATTTACCTGCATAATGCCTGGTCATAAACCACAATCCAAAAACACCAATTAAATTGTCATCATCGTATATACCAAAACACTCATAATTTTGCTGAAACATTTCAGAATATCGTTGTTTTAAAAGTGAATTATCTACTGTGTGTCCCATTAATTCATGTACTAATGGCGAAAAAAGATTGAAGTCATTAAAAGTGAGTGGTCTAATGTCTGGTATCATACTGTGGTTTTCTCCTTAATAAATAGTATTTTTAATCGCATAAAATTATAACAACTCAACATTCTTATGACTAAGAAAACATCAAAAATACAAGACTTAATAGATAGTAACTTTTTAGAGGAACGTAAAGTGTTTCTTTGGGGACAGGTAGATGATAAATCTGCAAAACATGTTGTAGATCGTCTTATGTATCTAGATAGCCAAAGTGATGAGGAAATACAATTCTTTATTAATAGTCCTGGTGGTTATGTAACTGCAGGATTTTCTATGTACGATACCATTATGTCATTAAAAAGCCCAGTATCTACAATTGCATCTGGATTATGTGCATCAATGGGTAGTATATTATTATCTGCAGGTAAAAAAGGCAGACGTTTTATACAACCTCATGCAAGAGTTATGATACACCAACCTAGTGGTGGCGCAAGAGGACAAGCTAGTAATATAGAAATACAAGCTCAAGAAATTATAAAAACAAAAGAGCTTAGTGCCAAAATATTAGCAGATAATTGTGATCAAGATTTTGATAAAGTTATGAAAGACTTTAACAGAGACTATTGGATGGATGCTCAAGAATCAATTGACTATGGTATTGTAGATGCCATTTATAAATAATGTAATTATGGGAAATTCAATTTTGCATAAAGAGAACAGTACACATGGTATGTTCTATATAAAAAAGGATAAGGGAATTGCTTCAGAATTAAACTATAAGCTTCATAATGATATTATGACGATAGACCATACTGAAACAAAACCTGAATTTGAAGGCAGAGGTTTAGGTTCTAAACTGGTTGAAGAAGCTGTAAATTACGCAAGACAAAAAAACTTTAAAATAAATCCGTTATGCCCTTTTGTTGAAGTGAAATTTGATGAAACACCTGCATATGAAGATGTGCGCGCATAATGGCTTATGTTGTTAAACAAATTACAGCTGCTGAAACTATTCCTGTAAGACATCAGGTTTTAAGACAAGGAAAACCAATTGAAAGCTGCGTGTTTCAGAACGATGAAGATTCTCAAACATTTCATTTAGGAGCTTTTCATAAAGATGAACTTATAGGTGTTGCTACATATTTAAAATCAAAAAGCAGCCATTTTTCTCAACAGTACCAATATCAATTAAGAGGAATGGCTGTTTTAAAACACTACCAAGGCAAACAAATTGGCAAACAATTACTACAATTTGGTGAAGAAAAGTTGGCTTTACTAAAAGCTTCACTTTTATGGTTTAATGCAAGAGAAAACGCTTGGAGTTTTTATGAGCGCAATGGATATTCAAAATTTGGCGAAGAATTTATGATTCCAGATATAGGCAAACATTTAGTGATGTATAAACAACTATGAATAGAAGACACTTTATAAAATGTTCATCTGCAATAGGTGCTTTATGTATGCTCCCTATATCCTTATGGTCTCAAGCTACCACAGTATATTCTAAAGATATTTTAACAGGAAAAGGTAATCCGCAGTTGTTTGGAGATGGCTATAGGCTTCAAGAAAAAGCTCATGAAGCATTTAAAGCTATGAAAAGTGAAGCTTTAAAGGAGAACATCAATATCCAAGTAGTCTCAAGCTATCGAAATTTTGATCATCAAAAAAGAATTTGGGAAAGTAAATACGCTAGATTCACAAAACAAGGGTTAAACCCAAATCAAGTAATTTTAAAAATCATAGAGTACTCTACAATTCCTGGTACATCTCGGCATCATTGGGGAACAGATTTAGATATTATTGATGCAAACAGTACCTATAAGGGAGATGTTTTAGTACCATCTAAATTTCATGGCACAGGTCCTTTTTGTAAACTTAAAGAGTGGATGGATAATAACGCCGCAAACTTTGGGTTTAAATTAGTGTATACAGATACTCCAACTAGAGAAGGCTTTAAATACGAACCTTGGCACTACTCTTTTGCTGAGATTTCTAAACCTATGCTTTCGGAGTATAGAAAGATAGATCTGAAATCATTTTTAAAAGAAGAAAAACTCTCTGGTTCTTCAATTATTACAAGTAAGTTTATAGACGATTATATTTCTAAAAATATTCTTGATATAAACCCAGAACTTCTTTAAGAACCTGAAATCAAATTTAAAGACGCACTCAAACTTTCATTCCTATTATATTTAAAAGATGCGTCAGAAAAACTATAAACCATTCTCAACTACAGAAGATTTTTCTAATATAGATCATATAATTATAGGATCTGGTATTGGCAGTCTTACTACTGCCGTATGGTTGGCTAAATCTGGGAAGAAAGTTATTGTTTTAGAACGCCATTATGTTCCTGGCGGTTTTACTCATAGCTTTAAGAGAAATCATGGCTTTAAATGGGATGTCGGGGTACATTATGTAGGTAATGTTGGACCCAATGATTCTCTCAAACCATTTTTTGATTACCTAACTCAAGGAAAATTAGATTGGGAATATATGGGTGATGTATATGATGTAGCTCATATAGATGGTAAGGTATATAAATTTATAGCAGGAAAAAATAAGTTTATAAATCAAATGATTTCATATTTTCCTCAAGAAGCTCAAGCTATCAAACAATATATTAAGCTTGTTGAAAATGCAAATAAAAGAAGTTCAGCATATTTCTTTGAAAAGGTATTTGAACCTATTCTTCAAAAGACTTTAGGTAAAATCATAAAGAGTCGATTTAAAAGGTTTGCAAAACAAATAACTTTTGAAACCATAAGTAAGCTTACATCAAATGAGCGTTTAATAGCTGTTTTATGTGCACAATGTGGAGATTATGGTTTACCCCCAAAACAAAGTAGTTTTGCTGCGCACGCATTAATTGTTGGTCATTTTCTTAATGGCGGCTACTACCCTAAAGGAGGTTCTGAACAAATTAGCATTAAAACGATAGATACATTAAACGA
This sequence comes from Croceibacter sp., assembly GCF_002716225.1. Classification (NCBI taxonomy): domain Bacteria; kingdom Pseudomonadati; phylum Bacteroidota; class Flavobacteriia; order Flavobacteriales; family Flavobacteriaceae; genus Croceibacter; species Croceibacter sp. The sequence continues at coordinate 18,751 of NZ_PAZX01000015.1, forward strand.
GTTAGGAAGTAAAGTTTATATAAACGCTGAAGTATCTAAAATTGTAATCAAGAATAATAAAGTAACTGGTGTAATTGTAAATAACACATTTCTGCCTAGCAAAAGTATAATTAGCGGTGTTGGCATTTCTAATACAGTAAACCATTTATTAAAAGACCAAAACAATAAATTAAGCGCAATTAACTTTAAAGCCATTAAACCATCTATAGCGCATATGTGTTTATATGTCGGATTAACTAAAACTAGTGAAGAACTAAACTTGCCGAAGCATAATATTTGGTGGTATGATAATGATAATATAGATGCTATTCTTAATGACACACCTTTAGATGAGGTTTCAGATAAATTTGCATATATCTCTTTTCCATCTTCTAAAGATCCTTTATGGGAAGACTATAACCCTAACACTAGTAGTATACAAGCAATTTCATTTGCCAATTACAAATGGTTTAAAGAATTTGAGCATGAGTCTTGGAAAAAAAGAAGTGTAATATATGACTCACTAAAGCAAGAATTTGAAACTAAAATGCTTAAAAAGTTATATTCGCTATATCCACAAATAAAGGGTAATGTCTTAGTTACAGAGGTTTCAACACCATTATCTACAAAACACTTTTCTAACTACAAACACGGAGAAATATATGGTTTAGACCATTCTCCAAAACGATTTTTAGAAAGCGACATTAGGCCTAAAACAAAAATTAAGGGTCTTTATCTAACTGGTCAAGATGTAACAGTTGTAGGTGTAGGCGGTGCAATGATGGCAGGTGTACTTTGTGCCACAACAATTTTAAAAATGAATAGTTGGAAGAATTTTAGGGAAATGGGAAGATTTAAAAACAAAAAAGACTAACCTTAAAAAAGATTAGTCTTTATATGTAGCGTGGGGCGGGCACGATCCGCCGACCTCAGCATTATGAATGCTGCGCTCTAACCAGCTGAGCTACCACGCCAAAATTTCAATTGCTAAGTTAGTCACTTAGCGGGTGCAAATATAATAACATTTCTGAGCGTGGCAAGCACCTTTAAATTTTTTTTTTAGCCAAATTTGTTTTGCCGTTAACAATTAATAATTATATTGGCCAACCAACAAACTACACAACTAATGGAAGACAGAATAAAATATGAAATGGAGTTCGTTATACAGTCGTCTCCTTCCTTGCTTTACAATTACCTATCAACACCTTCAGGTCTTAGTGAATGGTATGCCGACAATGTTAACTCTAGAGGCGAACTTTTTACTTTTATTTGGGAAGGTAGTGAAGAACAAGCTAAACTGTTAAGTAAAAAAACAGATGAACGCGTAAAGTTTAGATGGATGGATGATGTAGAGAATGAAGAATCATATTTCTTTGAGCTTCGTATACAAGTAGATGAAATTACCAAAGACGTTTCTTTAATGATAACAGACTTTGCAGATGATGAAGATGAAGTAGAAGAAGGAAAAATGCTTTGGGAAAATATGGTATCTAACCTAAAACAAGTGCTAGGTTCTACCTAAAAAAAATATCATAACCGTATCTTTGACCCGATTTTATAAATCGGGTTTTTTTATGGTAAATTTTAACGGCAATCTTATACCTCAGGAAGAGGCAAAACTTTCTATTACTAATAGAGGCTATTCTTATGGAGACAGCCTTTTTGAAACTATTCGTGTTTTAAACGGTAAGGTAATATTTTGGGAAGATCACTATTTTAGATTAATGTCTTCAATGAGGATATTAAGAATGGATATTCCTATGTCCTTTTCTCCAGAATACTTAGAGACACAGATTAAAGAAACTGTACAATCTAAATCTTTAACTAATGCAAGAGTAAAATTACAGGTGCATAGGAAAGAAGGTGGTCTGTATTCTCCGAAAGTCCGTGGCATAGAATTTATAATTTTGGTTACAGAACTTAAGGAGCCCTTTTATATGGGTAAAGACCAAGCTTATGAAATTGAACTTTTTAAAGACCATTACTTAACTAGCGGCCTACTATCTTCAATAAAATCTAACAATAAACTAATAAATATTCTAGGAAGTATTTATGCTGAAGAAAATGATTATGCCAACTGTCTTCTTATAAATGAAAACAAAAGTGTTGTAGAAGCTTTAAATGGTAATCTTTTTTTAGTGAAGGGCAATGTTATAAAAACGCCACCAATTTCAGATGGTTGTCTTAATGGCGTTACTCGAAAACAACTCATAAATATTATTGGAAAACTTGAAGATTATACTTTAGAAGAAGCATCTATATCTCCGTTTGAGCTTCAAAAAGCAGACGAACTTTTTATTACAAATGTTATTGTAGGAATACAATCAATTACAAAATACAGAAAGAAGGAGTTTGAAAATACAACTGCAAAGTCTCTACTAGGAAAACTTAATGCTCACGCAAGGCTAAGTTAATTATAACTTGGATTTTCTGGCGCGTTACTCCAAATTAGGTAATCACCACCTAGTTCGACCATTTTTTCTTTCCAGAAACTTTCTGAAGATTTGCCAATAATATTGTTCTTATCTTCATTTTCTAGTACGATCCAAGAGTTTCCAGAGAGCTCATCATCTAATTGGGTTGCACCCCAACCAGAGTAACCTAAAAAAAAGCGAATATCCTCTTCAGATACTTTTTTGCTCATAATAAGCTTAGTGACTTCATTAAAATCTCCAGCCCAATAAATTCCATTAGATATTTCAATACTATTTGGTATAAGATCTGGTACTTTATGAATAAAGTAAAGATTGTTCTCCTCTACAGGACCTCCTTTATAAACTGGAAATGTATTTTCTATCTCAGGAATTAAATCGCTTAACTCGTAATCTGAATGTTTATTAAGAATAAAACCAACAGAGCCTTCAATAGAGTGTTCTGCTAAAAGAATTACAGACCTATTAAAAGAGACATCTGCTAAAATAGATGGCTCTGCAATAAGTAAATCTCCTTTTTTCGGTTTAGGTGTAAACATTAAGGTGTGGTTGTAAGAAACTAGTTAAGCTAATCTAGATATAAAATACCAATATAACAAATAAGGCTTGTAATAAAAAAAGCCCTGCAATTTGCAGGGCTCTCATATCTAATAAAGATAAAACTTAGTTTACAGCTTTCTGTAAATCTGAACCTGCTTTAAACTTTACTACGTTTTTAGCAGCGATTTTGATAGTCTTACCAGTTTGTGGGTTTCTACCTTCACGAGCAGCTCTTTTAGAAACGCTCCAAGAACCGAATCCTACTAAAGAAATACGGTCACCTTTTTTAAGACCTTTTTCAATGTGTCCTAAGAAAGATTCTAACGCTTTTTTTGCTGCTGCTTTAGATACTCCAGCATCTTCTGCCATTGCATCAATTAAATCTGATTTGTTCATGAGAATGAATTTTTTAAATAATGTTGGTTAAACTTATGCTTAATTGCTCTACAAATTTATACGGATTTCTTTACCACGCAAGGTATAGCAAGGGAAATGCGAATATTTGTTAATAACTTTAACCTAATGTTGATAAACACAGCTTTAAATCTTAAGATTTTAACAATCCCAACACCAATAAGGGGTTAGGCTACATAGCTATCTTCTTTAAAGCTAAATCCATTTAAAAGATCTTTTATTGCCATTTTACGCTTTCCAGGAAGTTGCAACTCTTCTACCAAAATAAACCCATCTTTAGCTGCAATTTTTAAGGTAGAATCTTCAATGTTTAATGTGCCAGGTGATTTCGAATGTTCTTCCTGTTGCATTCTAACTTTGTAAAGTTTCATACGCAACTCCTCATTGTCTTGATGAAGTATTGTGTATGCTACAGGAAAAGGATTTAAGCCTCTTATCTTATTATACACCTCATTAACTGGTAAAGACCAATTTACTCTTGTATTGTCATTATTTAGCTTGTAAGCCGTTTTTAATGTAGTATCTTGTGGTTGTGGTGTTGTTGTTACAGTATCTTCTGCAATTAGTTTTAGGGTTTCAGTAACGGTACTACATCCCAAATTCATTAATTTATCGTGTAGCTCTCCTACTGTTTCATCTGGCGTAATAGTTGTTTCTTTTTGTAAAATCATTTCACCAGTATCAATCTTTTCGTCTATAAAAAATGTTGATACGCCCGTTGTTGTCTCTCCATTTATAATTGCCCAATGAATAGGTGCTGCACCACGATATTGTGGTAATAATGATGCGTGAAGATTAAATGTACCATATTCAGGATACTGCCAAACTTGTTTTGGTAACATCCTAAATGCAACAACTATTATTACATTAGGATCTAACTCATTTAGTTGCTCACTAAATTCCTCAGATTTTAAATTAGTAGGTTGCAATACTTTTAACCCTTTTTTTACAGCATACCCTTTTACGTGAGACTCGTGAATTTTACGACCTCGTCCTGCTGGCTTATCTGGTGCTGTAACAACACCTACTACATTGTAATCTTCATTAATTACATGATCTAATATAGTTGTGGCAAACTCTGGAGTGCCCATAAATAATATTCTTAAATCTCTCATCGTATTTTATATGTGTTTTCTGGTGTCCTCATAATTAACTCTTCACTTACTAATAAGCTTAATACTTGTAATAAGGTTTGTTTAGGCAGTTTTATAGCTTCTGAAAGCTCATGTGAGGACTTATTAGATTGTTTTAATTGAAAAAAAATAGCTTCTTTAATACTTTTAAAATCTGTTTTTTGTGATTTAGTTTGTTTAGTTGAACACACAGAGCAAATTCCACAAGGTGTTCCTTTAGTTTCATCAAAATAGTGTAATAGCTGAAGCATTTTACAATCTTCATCATTCTTTACATATTTTAAAAATGAAGAGATTTGGTACTCCTTATGTGATTTTTGTTGATTTATATACGGCACCAAAGGATTAATAGTATGATCATCTTCCCTAGGTTTTAAAAAAGTAATCTGAGCGTCGTGTTTAGAAAATTCAAATGTTATGATTCCTTGTTCATCCAATTCTTTTAACAACTGTAATGCTTCTTTCTCATAAGTGCCAGCCTTTGCTAAAACCTGCACTAAATTTATAGAAACAGGAGCTTCAAAAATACCTCCATAAGAACGCAAAATGGCTTTTATAATTGGTTCATATTTAGGGTTTTCTTTAATAAAATAAAGTAATTGTTTATTTGTAATAATAAACTGCACCTCACTTTTTTTAGCATAACGCTGTGTTAGAGTTATCACACTCGCTCTATCTAAAGTCTGTAAAGTTTGGTATGTTAATAAAGTATTTAATTGGTAGTGTTGGCAAAATTCATAAAAATTAAAACTAAATGTTTCTCCTTCACCTTCACCAAAAGCTATTCTAAAAAAACTATTAAGTTTTGAGTACACGTATTTTACACCTTCAACGCTTGGAAGGTTTTTAAGAAAAAGATCTTGTATTAAAATAGTATCGCTTTCATTATAAATCATTACGGCCTCTGCCCTATTACCATCTCTTCCAGCACGTCCTGCTTCTTGGTAATAGCTTTCAAGACTATCTGCAAAATTAAAATGGATAACTTTTCGTACATCTGCTTTGTCTATTCCCATTCCAAAAGCATTTGTTGCTACCATAATTTTTTTGGTACCATCTAACCACTGCTTTAGGCGATCTTTCTTTTCTGAGTTTGTAATACCACCATGGTAATTTGTAGCACTAAGATTATTGGTGTTTAAAAAGTTAGAAATATCCAACGTTAACTTTCTATTTCTTAAATAAATAATTGCACTTCCGGAGATGTTTTGCAGTTCCCTTAACAGAGTTTGGTACTTGTTATTAGATTTTAGAGTTCGCAATGCTAAGTTCTCTCTCTTAAAAGACTGTTTTATTACCTTGGGTTGGTATAAATCTAATAATTGTATTATATCTTTCTCAACATCCTTCTTGGCTGTTGCTGTAAGTGCTAAAAATGTTACTGAAGGATGTAATTCTCGTAAAATTTTAATCTCCCTATATGCTGGTCTAAAATCGTGACCCCATTGAGAAATACAGTGTGCTTCATCTATAGCTATAAGGTTTACATTCATAGCTTTTATACGCTCCTGAACTAAATTTTGCTGTAAGCGTTCTGGAGATAGGTATAAAAACTTATAATTACCATATATGCAATTATCTAAAGCAGCATCTAAGTCTGAATAGCTCATGCCACTCGTAAGTGCCATTGCCTTAATTCCTTTATTTTTAAGAACATTAACTTGATCTTGCATAAGTGCAATTAGCGGAGATATTACAATACAAATACCTTCGTTTACCAATGCAGGTACCTGAAAGCACAACGATTTACCACCACCTGTTGGCAAAAGTGCCAAGGTGTCATTATGATCTAATACAGAAGAGATGACAGATTTTTGTGAAGGCCTAAAAGATTCAAAACCCCAAAATTTCCTAAGGGTATGTTCGGCTTTTATCATAAACCTTTTATATGTGATAGGATAAATTCTACACGTTCACTTACGCCAGTTTTAGGTACCATGATTAAATTATAACCTAAGCCTTTATATGTTTTTCTTAAAAACTCGTGTATCTCTAAAGCTTCTTCATAGCTTTCGTAACGCTCATTATCTTGCTTATAAATATCTTTCCAAACGGGGAAATAAAAAATTAAATCATATTTATAAGTTTCATTTGTAATCGTAAAGCGCTCTGGGTAAGGCGTTTCCTTATAATCCATATAGGCAGTTACATCTGGAATACCTCTATCAAAAAATATATATTCTTCATCAATTGTTTCTGCATCTATGTATTGCTGTACTCTACCATTCATGAGCATCTCACTAAACAATAATGGTTCTTTTAAAAACAATTGCTCTATACCTTCCTTTTGAGCTTGAGCTGTTACATCTCTAGAAATTTCGTGAAAACATGTATAGCCTTCATCTTCTATAGCTCTTATAACAGATGTTTTTCCTGTACCAGGACCACCTATCATTACAATTTTTTTACTTTCCATGTGACAAATTTCGTGAATTAATGCCATATACTAAACTCAAACTAATTTCAATTTAACAGATTACAAAAATGGTATGATTATGGTATTTTTGTAAATAAACTAATACTATGACAGATAAAAGTGACGCATTTTATAAAAAATTAAAAAGTCAATTAGCAGATACTGCTTTATGGCCTACAGAATACTTATATAAATTTATAATTCCTGCAGATGAGGATAAAGTAAAAGAAATACATACTATCTTTAATGATATGGGCGCTGTAATTAACACGAAAGCGTCTAGTAAAGGGACATATTCTAGCGTATCTGTTAATGTGAAAATGAAAAACCCAGATGCTGTAATTGCTAAATATAAAGAGGTAGGCGAAAAAATTGAAGGTGTTATTAGCTTATAAGGTTAAATTTATCTTTAAAACATTTTAACTTGCATATAATTTAGTATTTTGCAGTCGTGCTAGATACTTCGGCACCTATTGAGATACCTAATATAAACAACTCATTTTGACAAACGATTTAGAATATAACTCTGAAAGGAGTAAACTCATTATTCCTGAATATGGCAGACATATTCAAAAAATGGTAGAACACGCAGTAACTATTGAAGATGATGCAGAACGAAATAAAGTAGTTAAATCTATTATTTCGGTAATGGGAAATCTTAATCCCCATTTAAGAGATGTGCCAGATTTTCAGCATATGCTTTGGGATCAGTTATTTATAATTAGTGACTTTAAACTTAATGTAGAGTCACCTTTTCCTATACCAACTCGTGAGGAATTATACGAACGCCCAGAAGGTTTAGAGTACCCTCAAAACTTTCCTAAGTATAGGTTTTATGGTAATAACATAAAACGAATGATTGATGTGGCTGTAAAATGGGAAAAGGGTGATAAAAGAGATGGCTTGGTTTATACTATTGCCAACCACATGAAAAAATGTTTTCTCAACTGGAATAAAGATACCGTTGATGATGATGTGATTTTTGATCACCTTTTTGAATTGAGTAATGGTGAAATTAATATGAAAGTTAAAGATGAAGACTTGTCTGAAGCTTCAGATTTAGTAAAACATACTAATAGCCATAACTCAAACAGAAAAACTTATAAAAAGAAATCTTACAGCAATAATAGAAATAAAGGACGCAAAAGACGTTAAACCTTAATCATTACATAACAGTTTCAAGTTTGTAATAGCTTACCTTGAGATCTGTTTAAATTTCAATTTAAAATCTTACCAGACCTTATGGGAACCTTTAAAATAGAAGGTGGTCATCAATTAAAAGGTGACATACAGCCTCAAGGCGCAAAAAATGAAGCATTACAAATTCTTTGCGCAGTTTTACTAACTTCAGAAAAAATCATAATTAATAATATACCAGATATTAGAGATGTAAATAAACTCATCACTATTCTGGAGCATTTAGGTGTAAAGGTTGAAAAACTTTCTAAAGGCAGTTATAGTTTTCAAAGTGACGATCTGGATTTAGAGTATCTAGAAGGTGAACTTTTTAAACAAGAAGGCAGTGGCTTAAGAGGTTCTATAATGATAGTTGGTCCTTTACTAGCTCGCTTTGGAAAAGGTTACATTCCTAGACCTGGAGGTGATAAAATTGGAAGAAGACGTTTAGATACGCATTTTGAAGGCTTTATTAAGCTTGGTGCAAACTTTAGATATAATAAAGAAGAACGCTTTTATGGCGTAGATGCTCCTAACGGTCTTACAGGTACCTATATGTTATTAGATGAAGCTTCTGTAACTGGTACTGCAAATATTGTAATGGCTGCAGTTTTAGCAAAAGGAGAAACTACTATATACAATGCAGCTTGTGAGCCTTACTTACAACAACTTTGTAAAATGTTAGTATCTATGGGTGCTAATATTGAAGGCATAGGATCTAACTTACTTAAAATTACAGGTGTTGAAACTTTAGGAGGCTGTACTCACAATGTCCTACCAGATATGATTGAAATAGGATCTTGGATAGGTCTTGCTGCAATGACCAAAAGTGAGGTTACTATAAAGAATGTAAGTTGGGACGATTTAGGATTAATTCCTAATACGTTTAGAAAACTAGGAATTACTGTTGAAAAACAAGGCGACGATATACATATTCCTGCTCACACCAATGGTTATGAAGTACAGAGTTTTATAGATGGTTCTATAATGAACATTAGTGATGCGCCTTGGCCAGGTTTTACACCAGATTTATTAAGCATTATGTTAGTAGTTGCTACACAAGCAAAAGGTAGTGTCCTCATACATCAGAAAATGTTTGAGAGTCGCTTGTTTTTTGTAGATAAACTAATAGATATGGGCGCAAAGATTATACTCTGCGATCCACACAGAGCAACTATTATTGGACATAACTTTGAGTCGCAACTAAAAGCAACTACAATGACAAGTCCAGATATTCGTGCAGGTATTTCATTACTTATTGCTGCATTGTCTGCCAAAGGAACGTCTACTATCCATAATATAGAACAGATAGATCGAGGTTATGAAAATATAGATGAACGCTTAAAAGCTATTGGCGCAAAAATTACAAGAATTGAGTAATCTTTAAGATGCAAATAAAAAGCCCGAAGTTAAAACTTCGGGCTTTTTTTATATCTCATTTATAAAACTAAACATTTTCTGCTGCAGTGTTCTCACAGTGAAACAGTTTCTGTTCCTTTATTAACTTTACCGTGTTAGCAGGTAACATATCTTCCCAATCACTTTCTCCATTCAAAATTTTTTGTAAAACTTCTCTAGAATAGATATTTAAAATTTCAGGGTTGTAATCTTCAACATCAACAACTTTACCATTGTATTTAAAGAACTTGTAAAGCTCTTTCATTCTTGGATGCACTTTCAAGTTTTCACTATTAGTAATTTCACCTGTCTCTGGATCCATTAATGGATATAGGTAAACTTTTAAATCTTTAAAGAATAATTTACCAAAGGCTTCTAATATACCACCACTTAAATGACGGTAGTATTTCTCATCAAAGACATCAATTAAATTATTTACACCCATTGCAAGGCCCATACGTTCTTTAGTAAACCTTGAGAAGTATTCTACAACTCTATAGTATTCCTGGAAATTAGAAATCATAACCGTTTGCCCTAAAGAACATAACAGCTTAGCACGATCCATAAAATCTTCTTCGTCTATCTCTCCTTCTGCTCTAAGATTAGAAAGCGTAATTTCGAAAATACAAACAGAGCGCTCTGGATCTACTTTATTTTCATCTAAGAATAGCTTGTATGATTTTTCATACATATCCATATTAACTTTAGTAACTGGCCTAAAGCTACCTCTTAAAGCTAATACATTTTTCTTATATAAAATACGTGCTGGCAAGACATTATTCCCATCTGGAGCAAACATGACAGCTTCTGTCATTCCGTTTTTCACAAGTTGTAGACTCATTAAACGGTTATCTACAGTGTCGTCAAACTTTGGTCCAGAAAAGTTAATGGTATCTATCTCTATCTGATCTTTATCTATATGATCGTATAAATATCTAAGTAGTTTTTTAGGAGAATCATATTTATAATAAGCTCCATAAATAAGGTTTGTTCCTAATATACCAAGTGTATTTTGCTGTAAACGTGCATCGTTTTCATGAAACCTTACGTGAAGTATAATTTCATTGTAATCTTCAGTAGGATCTACTTGATATCTAATACCTACCCAACCGTGACCTTTATATTTTTTAGCAAAATCTATTGTAGCAACAGTATTAGCATAAGTAAAGAACAACTTATTAGGATGTTTTTCTCTATCTAATCTGTTCTCCATTAAATCACACTCATGCTTAAGCATTTTTTGTAGGCGAGCTTCTGTAACATATCGCCTATCTTCTTCTATACCATAAATTGCATCACTAAAATCTTTATCGTACGCACTCATTGCTTTTGCAATGGTACCAGAAGCACCACCAGCTCTAAAGAAATTACGTACAGTTTCTTGTCCTGCACCTATTTCTGCAAAAGTCCCGTAAATATTTTGATTAAGGTTTATTCTTAATGCTTTGCTCTTTATGGAAGGAACATTTTCAAATTCCTTGTCGCCCATTATAGTTATTGGCATAACGTGTTTTTAAGTATTCTTTTTCAGTACACATCAAAGGTAGCAAATGCAATGCCAAAAGAAAAAATAATAATTACTTTTGTAAACAAAGAATTAGATTGAAAATTACCTATCTCGGCACTGGCACGTCTCAAGGAATTCCTATCATTGGAAGTACACATCCTGTTTGCTTAAGTGAGAACATTAAAGATAAACGTTTACGTGTTTCTGTTTTAATAGAAATTAACGGAAAAAATATTGTGATAGATTGTGGTCCGGACTTTAGGCAACAAATGCTTACTAACCCTATACCACGTTTAGATGCTATTGTATTTACACATGAACACAGTGACCATACTGCTGGCTTAGACGATATAAGACCTTTTTTCTTTAAACAAGGTGCTATTAACTTATATGGTAATGAGCGTGTGTTTAACTCTCTAAAGCAACGATTCGCCTATATCTTTGAAACAGAAAACAAATATCCTGGAGCACCAGATGTTGTATTAAACCCAATTAAAAATAAACCTTTTATAGTTAACGGTATTTCTATTATACCAATTAGAGTGTTACATAATACATTACCGGTTTTTGGGTACCGAATTGAGAATTTTGCATATATAACAGATGTAAAAACAGTACCAGATGAGGAGTTACACAAACTTAAAAATTTAGAAGTACTAACAATTAGTGCATTAAGAATAGAGCCTCACGCCTCTCATTTTAATTTAGAAGAAGCCCTTTATTTTGTTGAAAAAGTGAAACCTAAAAAAGCATATTTTACTCACATTAGTCATCTTTTAGGATTTCACGATGAAGTAGAATCCCAATTACCAGATCATATACATTTAGCCTACGATAATTTAAAAATTACCCTATAATGAGAAGTCGCATATTTTTATACCTATTTATTTTTGCAGTACTATATATCATATTTCAATATGCCAATGCAAAAGGGGTTTATGAAAATCAAGAATCACAGATTGAAAATCTAAAATTAAATGTTGAAAGATATAAGTCTGAAAATGACTCATTAATTAATGTTGCACTAGAGTCTCAAAAATTCACACTAAGCAGTAATGCATATGCTAGCGAATATTTTTCTGAAAGAGGTGTAACACCAGAAGAAATAGAAGTTTTAATTGAAGATGCTATTATTGGAAGAAATAAAGCAGATGCAGATAATGACCTGGTACCTTATGAAGGTATGGAAGGTTTTATGAGAATAAACAGTATTAAGGTAATTAACAATAAATGGATTTTAGCCAACTTTACAGATGGCACCTATTGGGGAGACCTTTTATTAGATTATTATATTAGTGAAGAAGGAGAACTAACCCTAACCACTAAAGACCAAGTTCTCTACCCTAAATACGACTAAGACTTACCGCTTAGATTTTAATTTCACTGTCCACTCAAAGTGAAATTCTGAAACAATTATACCGTCTTCATTTTTACCAACACTTTTCATCCATTGTGTTTGGCCTTCTCCTGTTGCAATAGTTTTGTCTATAGCTTCAGCAATTGCTTGACCATCTAAACACTCAAAGTAAATACGTCCTGTAGCTTTTTTAGTAAAAGTAGCTTTGTTGTTTGCTACTAGCATAGAAACTGGTTTTCCTTTTGCTCTTATACTATTCATAACCAATGCACCTGTAGATAATTCAGAGGCCATTGCCTGAACAGCAAAATACATAGACTTAAATGGGTTTTGGTTAAACCATCTATGTTTTACACTAACGCTTGCTCTATTAGCATCAATTTCTTTCAACCTTACTCCACACCACCATGCAGAAGGTAATTTAAAAAACAGGAAGGTATTGATTTTACTAGGACTAAGACTCATAATTAGTTTTTTATAGCTTCAAAAATACAACAAATAATCTGCTATAATAAGATTATATAAATGTTAAATTTTAAAATTATATGGTACTTTGTATTGCATAATACCTTTTTTTAACCATATATTTGTATAAGAAAATAATAGGTATACTATTTTTTCTCATTCATCAATCAAAAAATCGAACAGTAATGACATTCAAAAACTCAGTGTATGAAGATTGAAAACACCAAAGCGCAAATGCGCAAAGGCGTCTTAGAGTATTGCATTCTCTCTATTCTTAGAGATGAAGATGCATATGTGGCAGAAATTCTGGACACGTTAAAAGACGCAAAGCTACTGGTAGTAGAAGGAACAATTTACCCTTTGCTAACCAGATTGAAAAATGCAGGCTTGTTAAGCTACCGTTGGGAAGAAAGCACAAGCGGACCGCCACGTAAGTACTATGGCCTTACAGAAACCGGAAAACTATTTTTAAAAGAGCTCTCCTCTACTTGGGATGACCTACACAATGCAGTAACTAAAGTAACGACCAAAAAAACTAAACAAGATGAATAAGACCGTAAACATAAATCTCGCTGGATTCTTTTTCCACCTAGACGAAGAGGCTTACAATAAGCTTCAACGTTACTTGGAGGCTATAAAAAGATCTTTTACAGATGCTCAAGGTCGTGATGAAATTATACACGACATAGAAGCTCGAATCTCTGAGTTATTTTCAGAAAAAATTGAAACAGACAATCAAGTCATCACTTTAAAAGAGGTAGATGAAGTAATTGCAGTAATGGGTCAACCTGAAGACTATCAATTAGATGATGAAATTTTCGAGGATGATTATTCGTCTAAAAAACAACCTAACTACAAGCAACTGTATAGAGATCCAGACCATAAGTATATTGGTGGTGTGTCTTCCGGATTAGGACATTATTTAGGTATAGATGCATTATGGATGCGTTTATTATGGGTGTTACTTACCATTTTTTCTAGTGGTGCTTTCATATTAATTTATATTGTCTTCTGGATTTTTGTGCCAGAAGCACACACAACTGCAGAAAAACTTGCCATGAGAGGTGAAGCAGTGAATATAAGTAATATCGAAAAAAAGGTACGAGAAGGCTTTGATACCGTTGCCAGCAAAGTTAAAGATGTAAATTATGACCAATATAGTAATAAAGCAAAATCAGGTGTTTCTGCAATTGTTGAAGCTATTGGAAAAATCATCATGTTTTGCCTTAAAGTCTTCGTGAAAATTATTGGCGTATTCTTATTACTAATTGGAGGTGTTACTCTTATTGCTCTATTTATAGGACTCTTTAGTGTTGGAACATTTGGTATAATAGATGCTCCTTGGACAGATTATGTCGAAATGGCAAACGTAGGCGCTCCTATTTGGGTGGTTTCTATCTTAATATTTTTTGCAGTAGGAATTCCTTTTTTCTTTGTCTTTTACCTTGGATTAAAAATTCTGGTCAAGAAATTAAAATCTATTGGTACAACAGCAAAATTTGTATTACTTGGGTTATGGTTAGTATGTTTATCGGTTTTAGTTGCATTGGGAATAAGACAAGCAACGCAACGCGCTTTTGATGCCGATGTAGTAAAAACTGAAATCTTACCTATCACACCTAATGATACACTTTCGGTAAGAATGAAAAATAATCCACTTTACAATCAAGGCTATTATAAGCACGGAGATTTTAAAATAAAGTATGATAGTAATGGTAATAAAATACTTTATACTCAAGATGTTGCTTTAATAGTGAGATCTACACAAGATAGTGTTGCAAGTATACAAGTACTTAAAAACTCCGAAGGTTCAGACTATAATGATGCAAAACGATTTGCTTCAAACATTGAGTACAACTATACTTTTACTAACAATACGTTAGCGTTAGATTCTTACTTAACTGCAAATCCGTTAGATAAATTTCACGATCAAGAAGTAGAAGTTACCTTGTTTCTTCCTGTTGGCACAACAATTTACGTAGATAAAAATGCATCTAGCTACCATAGAAACAATTGGAATAGCAATGACATCCTCGAACATGATATGGAAGAACATTATTTAACCATTGCGAAAGACAAGATTATTTGTGAAACCTGTCCTATTGATGAAGATGATGACGATTGGGATAGTGATGATGACGAAATTAATGCTAGGTTAAACATAAATAACCAAGAAGTTGAAGTAAAAATCAATAAAAATGGTGTTGAAGTTAATAAAGAGAAAGTAAACTCCATTAAAATTGATGAGAATGGTATAGAGATAAATAAGGTTTCTAACGATTCACTCAACTAAATCAACAACTGGGTGAAATTATATTGCTAAACAACTTAATTTCATCCAATTTTATCATTCATAATCAAAAAAAACTAATCAAAATGACCACTCTAACCAAAGTAATTATAGGCGTAGTTCTTAGTATTATATTAAGTTCTTGCAGCTTCATTTCAGGAGTTAATGGTAATGGTAATGTTACTAAAGAAACTATAACTCTTCAATCTAACTTTAATAAGATAGATGCAGGGCACGGCTTAAATGTTATCCTAACTAAAGGTAACTCTCAAAATGTTGTTGTCGAGGCAGATGAAAATCTACAAGAAATCATTACAATTTATGTAGAAGAAAATACCCTAATCATTAAAACTGATGCAAATATTGGCAGCTCAGAGCGTAAGCACGTATTTGTAACTTATACAGATTTAGAAGAGATTCACGTAAATTCTGGAGCGCAATTAGAGAATGATGGCCAATTAAATGCAGAGTCTTTGGAGGTTAGCACAACAAGTGGCGGCAATGTAACACTTTCACTTAATACAAAGAATTTAGAAGCTAAAGCCACCAGTGGTGGTATCCTAAAACTACAAGGTAATACCAATACATTTAATGTTAAAGCTACAACAGGTGCAAATCTAAATGCAGATAACCTTATAGCTAAAAACGTAGAAGCTAAAGCTACAACAGGTGCCAATATAAAGGTAAATGCAAATAAAAAAATTAGCGCAGACGTCTCAACTGGCGGCAATATAAAATACAGTGGTAATCCAGAAGACACTAACATCTCTGATGATAGTACTACTGGTGGAAATATTTCAAAAGGATAAAACTCTTAATTTGTTTAGTTAAATGATGATTAGCCTCCAATATGGAGGCTTTTCTATTATATTTGTGTTATAATAAATTGAATATGAAAACCAAATTTTTAGCAACAACACTCTTATTTGTATTAACTTTTACAACAATACAAGCACAAGAAAAAATTAAAGGCAGTAGAAATGTAACTGTTGAACAAACTGAAATAGAACCGTTTACCGCAATGGAAATAGGTGAAGAGTTTGAAGTCGTTATTGTTAAAGGACCAACTGCAATGATTGAGATCGAAGCAGATGACAACCTACACGAAGTTATAGATATAGATGTTATAGGAAACGTTCTTTACTTACAGACTATAAAAGAAATACGAAGAAGCAAACGGTTGCGTGTAAGAGTAACCTTTACAGATGCTTTAAATGAAATCAGAGTAAAAGAAAAGGCAGAAGTTAGTGGTTTAACAGATTTACTCTTTAACACCGTAACCATTAAGACATCTGGAAGTTCAAGATTTTATGGTACCATTAAGGCAGAAACGTTTACGCTTATTAATAATGACAACGCAAAAGCAGAGCTTAATGTAACTGCAGAAAATACAGTGTTTCAACTTAACCAAAAAAGTGATGTTGAAGCCTTAGTAAATTCGCCTGAATTTAAAGCAGACTTATTAGAAGATGCAGAAGCTAAAATTGAAGGTGATGTGAAAGAGTTTACATTAAGAGCAGATAATTCAACTTCGTTTACTGGAGAAAAATTAACTTCTCAAACCTGTACGGTAATTATTGAAGGCAGAGCAAAAGCTTCTGTAAAAGCAGATAACGCTATAAATATAACTGCTAAAGGCCGTTCTGAGCTTACTATATATGACAGTCCAGACTTTAATATCGTAGAGTTTGCAGACCAAGCCAGTCTGTTTAAAAAATAAACAGATAAAAATTTAGGAAATTCTTAAGTCATAAAAAGTATCCTTTTGGGTATCTTAAAATAAAAACGACTTATGAAATCTATCAAAACACTTTTATTAGCCTCTTTTTGTACTATTGCAATGTCTTGCAGCAGTGATGATGACGGCACAACCGCTAATCCTAATGATGGCCCAAATGCAGATATCGAAACAAATATTGAAGGCACCTACACTATAACAAGATTAGATGTAGATAATGTTGCCAGTGAGCAGGATTTTCAAGGCTTCACTTTTCAATTTACAGCTAATGGTACTGTTATTGGCGAAAATGATTTATTTGCGGAAACTGGTAGCTGGAATTATTCAACAACATCAACTAATGATACATTAAATGAATTTTTGTTTTTAGACTTTAACCAACAAGATCCATTTACAGATTTAGAACACAATTGGGTATTAACAGAACGAATAGATAATGAAATTTCATTATCAGACACAACAAGTACAAACGTAGATAGGTTAACGTTTACTATACAATAAGCTTAATTTTTATCCTCCAATAGAGGAACAAACCTAAACTCGCCAAAAGTGGTTTTCTTAAACTCCTTTTGGCTTTTTCGTTCTAACAATGTCATTATCTGAACATCATCTCCTACAGGAATAACTAACCTACCTCCTACTTTTAACTGTTGCATTAAAGGTTTTGGTATAAACGGTGCACCAGCAGTAACTATAATCTTATCAAAGGGTGCATAATCTGGCAGTCCTAAATAACCATCTCCAAATGTGGCATATTTTGGCCTATACCCTAATTTAGGAAGAAAGCGTTCTGTTTTCTTAAACAATTCTCTTTGGCGTTCAACAGTGTAAACTTTGGCACCTAAGTAACAAAGCACCGCAGTTTGATAACCACTGCCTGTACCTATTTCTAAAACTGTATCACCTCTTTTAATTTGTAAAAGTTCTGTTTGAAACGCTACTGTATAGGGTTGAGATATGGTTTGGTCTGCAGCAATAGGAAAAGCTTTGTCTTGATAGGCGTGATCTTCAAAACTACTATCCATAAATAAATGTCTTGGTATACTACCTATGGCCTTTAAAACCTTCTGGTCTTCAATACCTTTCTCTTGTACAATCTTTACGAGCTGTTGGCGTTTGCCTTGTTGTCTATGGGAATCTTTCACGAGGATAAAATTGATAATTCTTCTTAAACTTTCCAAACAGATTGAGAAATCTTATTTTTGTTGAAAATCATAACACTTATGCTAAAAGCAGGAGTTCTTGGCGCAGGACATTTAGGAAAAATACACTTGCGTCTTTTACAAGAATCTAACCGATATGACCTTGTCGGTTTTTACGATTCAAATAAAGATTACGGAAAAGAAATAGCAGCGCAATTTGGCTATAGGCAGTTTGACACAATTGAAGAATTGTTGGAAAATGTAGATATGGTAGATGTTGTAACACCTACAACATTTCATTTCGAAAATGCCAAACAAGTTATTAAGGCTGGTAAACACCTTTTTGTAGAAAAGCCTATAACAAGTACAGTTGAGGAAGCTCAAGAATTACTTCAGTTAGCTAAAGACTATAATGTAAAAGGACAGGTAGGACACGTAGAGCGTTTTAATCCTGCATTTAAATCTGTTAAAGATGAAATCTCCAATACTATGTTTATTGAAGCACATAGATTGGCAGAGTTTAATCCTAGAGGAACAGATGTTCCTGTAGTATTAGATCTTATGATTCATGATATAGATGCAATCTTAAGTGTTGTAAAATCAAAAGTTAAACACGTAAGCGCAAGTGGTGTTTCTGTTATTAGTGACACGCCAGATATTGCAAATGCTCGTATAGAGTTTGAAAACGGTTGCGTTGCCAATCTTACAGCTAGTAGAATTTCTTTGAAAAACATGCGTAAAGCAAGATTTTTCCAAAAAGATGCATACATCTCTGTCGATTTTCTAACTAAGAAATGTGAGGTTGTAAAAATGAAAGATGCTCCAGAAAAACCAGGAGATTTTGATATGATTTTGCAGAATGCCGAAGGTGTTAAAAAACAAATCTATTTTGACAATCCAGAAGTTACTGAAAATAATGCCATTTTAGATGAGTTAGAGACATTTGCAGACGCAATTGAAAATAACACGATGCCAATTGTAACTTTAGAACAAGGTGCAGAAGCTCTACGTGTGGCAAAACTAATTATAAACGAATTTTAATTAACCCTTTAACCTTCATAGGTTAACTGAAACTTATAAATAACTTACATGAAAAATATAGCAGTAATAGGTGCAGGAACAATGGGCAACGGTATAGCACATACTTTTGCGCAATTTGGTTACAAAGTACAACTTATAGATATTTCTGAGGCATCTTTAAAACGTGGTATGGATACCATTACAAAGAACTTAGACCGTATGGTTGCCAAGGAAAAAATTACTGAAGAAGACAAACAAAACACATTAGATAATCTTTATACTACAACAAGTATAGCTAAAGGTGTTGAGTATGCAGGTTTAGTTGTAGAGGCTGCTACAGAAAATGTAGATTTAAAATTAAATATTTTTAGAGAGTTAGATGAAGTTTGTCCAGACGATACCATCTTGGCAACAAATACTTCTTCTATTTCTATTACACAAATTGGCGCTGTAACGTCTAGACCAGATCAAGTAATCGGGATGCACTTTATGAATCCTGTACCAGTAATGAAATTGGTCGAAATTATTAGAGGTTACAATACTAGTGATGACGTTACAAATACTATTATGGAGCTTTCTAAAAAGCTAAATAAGATACCCGTCGAGGTAAATGATTATCCTGGATTTGTAGCTAACCGTATCTTAATGCCTATGATAAATGAATCTATCGAAACACTATACAACGGTGTCGCTGGTGTTTATGAAATAGATACAGTTATGAAATTAGGAATGGCACATCCAATGGGACCATTACAATTAGCAGATTTTATTGGTTTAGATGTTTGTCTTTCTATTTTAGAGGTAATGTATGAAGGCTTTAAAAATCCTAAATATGCTCCTTGCCCACTATTAGTAAATATGGTTCGTGCAGGTAAGTTAGGTGTAAAGTCTGGTGAAGGCTTTTACGATTATTCAGAAAACAGAAAAGCAGAAGTTGTTAGCAAACAGTTTGCTTAAATTCATTAACCATACAGACTAATTGTGGCAGTAATACGTCCTTTTAATGCTGTACGACCAACACGTGATAAGGTAAGCCTAATCGCTTCTAGATCGTACCAAAGTTACACGCCAGCAGAGCGTGAGGCAAGACTAGACCACAATCCGTATTCGTTTTTACATATAGTAAATCCTGGTTATAAGTACCAAAAGGTTATTAATGGTGAAGAACGTTTTGAGCTTGTAAGAAATAGATATCAAGAATTTAAAGAAGATGGCATATTTATAAAAGATAAGGTGCCATCTTTATATATCTATAAAATTATTGATAGAGACTTTCAAGAGTTTACGGGAATTATTGGTGCTTCCAGCGCAGAAGATTACCAAAACAATATTATAAAGAAGCACGAAGATACTATAGAGTATCGCGAAACCTTGTTTAAGGATTACCTTAAAACTGTAGGGTTTAACGCAGAACCTGTATTACTTACCTACGAGGAAAATGAGACCATATCTTCTATAATGAAAAAGGTTATGGCTTCTCGAGCTGAGTATGAGTTTACTACCACATATAGAGACACCCATTACCTATGGCCTATTACTGGCACTCAGGAAATAAATACTATTGTAAAAGAGTTTGAGCAAATGCCGGAGCTTTATATAGCAGATGGCCACCATAGGTCTGCTTCTTCAGTTTTACTAAATCAAGATATGTCTTCGAGTAAAGATTCTAACATAAAAGAATCTTACAAGTATTTTATGAGTTACTATATTTCTGAGAAGAATCTAAAAATTCATCAATTTAATAGGTTGGTAAAAGATTTAAATGGCCTTAGTAAAGAAGAGTTTCTAATTAAACTCGATATGGTTTTCAGAATAGAAAATAGAGGTACACAACAATACAGGCCTTCTAAAAAACATCATTTTAGTATGTATTTAGATGGGCATTTTTATTCTTTATATCTAAGAAAACGCTATCGTAATTTCAGTAATCCATTAGAAGCCTTAGACACTCAAATTTTATACGATATATTACTTAATCCAATATTAGGAATTGAGGATGTTAGAAACGATAAGCGCTTATCATACATTCACGGTAAAAATGATTTGGTAGATGTAAAGTACGCTGTAGATGCTAAAGAATTTGAAGTAGGGTTTGGTATGTTACCAATTACTATGGAAGAGTTAAAAAGTATTGCAGATAACAACCTAACAATGCCACCCAAAAGTACTTATATAGAGCCTAAATTAAGAAGTGGTATCTGTATATATGAGTTTTAATAAAGTACTTAATAAATATTAGACATTCCCATTACATAGCTGTATTTTTGCAGTGTTATGAATATATCAGAACAAATAAAATACTATAAAAGTCAACTTCCTGAAGACGTTGTATTAGTTGCTGTATCTAAAACTAAACCAGAAGAAGATCTCTTAGAAGCTTATAATGCTGGGCAACGTGTGTTTGGTGAAAACAAGATACAGGAAATGACAGAGAAATGGGAAAACTTACCTAAAGATATAGAGTGGCATATGATTGGTCATGTACAAAGCAATAAAGTTAAGTATATGGCAGAATATGTAAACTTAGTTCACGGTATAGATAGGCTTAAATTAATTAAGGAACTTAATAAGCAAGCACAAAAACATGACCGAACAATAAACTGTCTTTTGCAAATAAAGATTGCTGAAGAAGACACAAAGTTTGGAATGGATATTAATGACGCTGAAGCTATCCTGAATAAAAACTTTAAAAAAACGTACCCTAATGTAAATGTGGTTGGCTTTATGGGTATGGCTACATTTACTAATGATGAAAAGCAAGTACAAAGAGAATTTAAATCACTTAAGTCTCATTTTGACAGACTATCAAAAGATCATAACTCATTAAACATATTATCAATGGGAATGAGTGGAGACTATAAGTTAGCCATAACAGAAGGAAGTACAATGGTTAGGATTGGAAGTGCTATTTTTGGAGAACGAAATTACAATTAGAAGAGATAAAATAGATTGTACGCAATATTAGACATAGAAACTACTGGCGGAAAGTATAACGAAGAAGGCATAACAGAAATAGCCATCTATAAGTTTGACGGTCATGAAGTAGTAGATCAAGTTATAAGCTTGGTAAATCCAGAGCGTCCTATACAACCCTTTGTAGTAGGTCTAACCGGTATTAACAACGATATGTTACGCAATGCTCCTAAGTTTTATGAGATAGCAAAACGTATTTTAGAAATTACTCAAGATTGTATACTAGTAGCACACAATGCTAAGTTTGATTATAGAATCTTACGTACTGAATTTAGAAGGCTAGGATATGAATACGAACGTGAATCGCTTTGTAGTGTAGAGCTCTCTAAAAAATTATTACCAGGTCATGCCTCTTACAGCTTAGGAAAACTTACCAAAGCATTAGGAATACCTATTTCATCAAGACATAGAGCAGATGGTGATGCTATTGCTACTGTAAAACTTTTTAAACTCTTATTACAGAAAGATGTAGATAAAGAGATAATTAAAGCCAATATTAAAACAAAACCTAAATCTTCCTTAGATACTAAACTCATTAGGATTGTAGAAGAGTTACCATCTTCTACAGGTGTGTATTATATGCACGATGATGATGGCGAGATTATATACGTAGGTAAAAGTAAAAATATTAGAAAGCGGTTAAACCAACACTTTACAGGTGAATCTGTAAAGAGCCGTGAAATGCAAAATGAAGTTTACGCTGTAACTTATGAAGCTACTGGAAATGAGTTGGTAGCATTACTGAAAGAAAATCAAGAAATTAAAAAACTAAAACCTAAGTACAATAGAGCCTTAAAACGTTCAGTTTTTAATTATGGGTTATACCAAACCTATGATGATAATGGCTACTTAAAACTTTACTACTCTAAAAACCAGACTAAAAAGACTCCTATAACTACGTTTACCAATAAAAATCAAGCACGATCATTTATGGATCGTATAATTGAAGAATTTGGTTTATGTTTAAATTTAACAGGCATTTCTAACTCAGATAGCGCTTGTTTTAATTATTCAATTAAAAAATGTTTTGGTGCTTGTGTTTCAGAAGAATCTCCAGAGGTTTATAATAAACGAATACAAGCTATAATAGATAAGTATAGTTTTTCTAATCAAAATATGATCGTTGTAGATCGTGGTAGAGAAACTTCAGAAAAAAGTGCATTACTCATAGAAAATGGTATTTTTATGGGTGTTGGGTATTTTGATTTAAATCATCAAATTTCTCATCCAGATATAATAAGATCTATTATTACACCAATGGAAAATGATAGAGATGCACAGCATATCATACAATCTTATATGCGAAGAAATAAACGCCTTAAGATTGTAAAGCTTCAGGCAGATAACTAATTTAGGCTTTTAGTTATCTAATTTCAGAAAGAAATAGCCCAATGTACTATGAGTAAAGGACAAACTAGAGACAAAATTCATGAAATAATTTACGAGGCAGATACGCCTATGGGTAAGTTGTTTGATGTGGTTTTACTAATCTTAATCTTGATTAGTATCATTTTTGTTATGCTAGAAAGTGTGGCTGGTTTAGATAAATGGATCTATGAGTGGCTTTATTATGGCGAGTGGTTTATTACAATTTTCTTTACTATTGAGTACATTCTTAGAATAATATCAATAAGAAAGCCTTCAAAATACATCTTTAGCTTTTATGGTATTATAGACTTATTGTCTACTCTTCCACTTTACTTATCATTCATTTTAGCAGGTTCTACTTACTTGCTTACAGTACGTGCTTTAAGACTCTTAAGAGTTTTCAGAATACTAAAAATTGCCCGCTTTATTGGTGAATCTAACAAACTAGTAAAAGCCATAAAAGACAGTACACCTAAAATACTTGTATTTTTATTTAGCGTATTGGTTATGTGTATTATATCTGGGACGCTAATGTATTTAATTGAAGGTGAAGCTAGTGGCTTTAAAAGTATCCCAGTTAGTGTGTATTGGTGTATAGTTACACTTACTACTGTTGGCTTTGGAGATATAGCACCAGTTACGCCTTTAGGACAATTACTTGCGGCTATAATAATGATATTAGGTTACGGTATTATTGCTGTACCTACAGGAATTGTAAGCGCAGAATATGTAAATAAAGATAATCATTCTAATAAAGGAGATATTAAAATCACTAAAGAAGAACGTGATGCTTTAGTACATATTAATACACAGGTTTGCAGGCATTGTAATGCAACTAAACATCAGGACAATGCTAAATACTGCCATAAATGCGGTTTTATACTTAATGAGGAATAATTATGGCTAAGACTTTAATAGCAGTAGTTGGTCCTACAGCCATTGGAAAAACAGCCTTAAGTATTAAACTGGCTAATCACTACAACACTGAAATAGTTTCAGCAGATTCGAGACAATTTTATAAAGAGATGACAATTGGTACAGCTGTTCCCTCTAAGGAAGAGTTAAGCGCTGCTAAACATCATTTTATTCAAAATCTAAGTGTCACAGAAGATTATTCTGTGGGAGATTTTGAGCGTGATGGATTAGCATTGTTGGACAAGCTTTTTAAAGTTCAGGATATCGTTATTTTAGTTGGTGGTAGCGGTTTGTATGTAGATGCTATTGTTAAAGGGCTTAATCATTTTCCAGATGTTGATGAAAGCATAAGGCTTAAGTTAAATGATAATCTTAAAAATGAAGGCTTAGAGCCACTACAAAACCAATTAAAAACTTTAGACCCTAAGTACTTTGAAAAAGTAGATATTCACAACCCTCATAGAGTAATTAGAGCGTTAGAAATTTGTATTGGAACACAAAAAACTTATACTTCTTTTTTAGAACAAGATAAAGAAGAGCGTCCTTTTAATACTATTACAATTGGTTTAGAAGCAGATCGAACCAAGATTTACGAGCGCATTAATGATCGTGTTGATATAATGATGGCTGAAGGTTTGCTTAAAGAGGTTAAGTCTTTAGAACCTTACAAAAACTACAACGCCTTAAATACCGTTGGTTATAAAGAACTCTTTAACTATTTAGATGATGAGTGGTCACTAGAGTTTGCCATTTCTGAAATAAAGAAAAACACACGCCGATTTGCTAAAAGGCAACTCACTTGGTTTAAGAAAAATAGTGACACGCTTTGGTTTAATTACAAAACTGCTGAACAAACAATTATTAAAGTTATAGACAATAAAATGCAATCCCAATAACTTAATTACTGAGATTGCATAGTATATATAACTGGAAACCTAACGTTTATTCGTCTTCTTTAATAACAAGTCTAAATCCTTCTCCGTGTATGTTCAGGATTTCAACAGAATCATCTTTATCTAAGTACTTACGAAGTTTAGCAATATAAACGTCCATACTTCTAGATGTAAAATAGTTATCGTCTCTCCAGATTTTAGTTAGTGCTAGTTCCCTTGGCATTAAATCATTAGCATGTAATGCAAGAAGGCGTAACAATTCGTTTTCTTTAGGAGATAGTTTTTCAGGCTCTTGTTCCTTAAACGTAAGGAATCTTAATTTAGAGTTTAGGTGGAAATTACCAATGTTAAACTCAAATTGCTTACTGTCTGCAACTGTTTCTGTACTCTTACGTTGCATTATAGCTTGTATCTTCATTAAAAGAACCTCACTATCAAACGGCTTATTTAAGTAGTCATCTGCTCCAACCTTATAACCTTTAAGGACATCTTCTTTCATTGCCTTAGCAGTTAAAAAGATAATTGGCACTTCCTCGTTCTTTTCTCGTATTTCTTTTGCTAAAGTAAAGCCATCCTTGTAAGGCATCATTACATCTAGAATACAAAGATCGTAATCGTCTTTTTTAAATTTTTCAAAGCCTTCCATACCATTCTTGGCATGAGTTACTTCGTAATCATTCATAGATAGGTAATCTTTAAGTACGATTCCAAAATTTGGATCATCTTCTACCAGTAGGATTTTTTTGTTTTCAGTTTCCATTTGTTATTGATTAATTATTGGTAATTTAATTATAAAGGTACTTCCTTTCCCTCTTTCAGAGTTTACGGTAATTTCTCCATAATGCTCTTCTACTATTCTCTTAGAGTAAGCAAGACCCAATCCATGTCCTTTTACATCATGTACATCTCCTGTATGTGCTCTGTAAAATTTATCAAATATATTAAGTCTTGTTTTTTTATTCATACCAGAACCTTGGTCTCTTATTTTAATTAAAATATGGTTCTTAACATTTTCTGTGTAAATATCTATTTTTGGAGCTTCTGGTGAATATTTATTAGCATTGTCTAAAATATTTACAATAACATTTGTTAAGTGAGACTCGTTTGCTAATACATTTGTTTTTAATGCACCAAAGTGGCTTTTTAAATAACCATCTCTATTCTCCACAAGAAGTGTTACGTGATCCATAGACTTTTTAATGAGATCGTGAATATTCTTTGGTTCTTTCTTAATATCAAGTTCATTCTTCTCTAGCCTACTTATTTGCAAGATGTTTTCTACTTGACTGTTCATACGCTCATTTTCTTCGCGTATCATCCCTAAATACCTTTGTAGTATTTCTGGTTTAGATTGGGCCTTTGGGTTCTTCAGAAAGTCCAAAGCCAATTTTGTTGTAGCAATTGGCGTTTTAAACTCGTGCGTCATGTTATTAATAAAGTCTGTCTTAATTTCTGAGATTTGACGCTGTCTTATTAATTGAGTTAATGCACTGGTATACGCCACGATAATGATAAGCGTAAAAATGATTGATAATACAGAAAGTAACGTTATACTACTCAGTATCAAGCTATTCTTTTGCGGAAAGTTTACATATAAAGTATAACCACTTTTATTTAATTGCGTGTCAAAAAGCGAGATGCCATAGGTTGAAGATGACTTTAACTCAAAGTCTTCTGTACGAACTTTAGTTGCTAATGAATTACTATAAATACCATATTCAAAATCTGTATTTAAGTTTCTAATCTCAAGCTCTTCAGTTAGATAATCTCGAAGTACATTTTTTGGCACACGCCTATGTATAGGCAGTTTAGATCCATAAATTTGTACAGCACGCCTAATATAATCCTTTTCAAAGGGATCCATATTTATAAGCTCCTGAATACGCTTATCTGATATTTTCGGAGATTTCTGAGCGCTTTTCTCTTTTATAATACGTTCAGCTTGTTGTTTTACAAGCTTTTTAAATTTTAAACTATCAACATTGGAGTTTAAGAATGATGATGATATCTTATAATCTTCCTCTAATAAGCCATTGGAATAAATAAATGTCTCATTTGTAAAATCGTCTTGCTGAATTTTGAAGAATTCACCAAAAGAAACATCTTGGGCAGAACCTATACTATCTGCAACTTTCTTAAATGCGAAGTAATATATTTCTAACTCACGTAATTCTAATCTGTTAGAAACATCAAGAAGAATTTGATTGGCTTTTAATGAAAACTGTTGTTCATTAACCTCTACGGTATTTTTAATCCAATACCCTTGAACAAAAACAATCCCAATAAGTGAGACACTCATTAGGGTTACCAGTAAGTAGAAAAGCCTTTTATTCATTCACTCAAATGTACAATTTTAACATTCATAATTGTTAAATTTAACAAATTGTTAAGAATTGTGTTTCTTTATTAATTGACTATTAATTATAGATACTTGTGCTTTTGTGTGGTTTAAATTATCATTTTCAATTACAAAGTCGGCTAAAGGTATTTTCTTTTCATCAGACCATTGATTATTCATTCTTTTCTGTAATTCTTCCTTAGTTGTATTATCGCGTTTTATTAAACGGTCCAATTTCAAATTTTCATCTGCGGTTACTAAAATTGTATAATCAAATTCATTCTGCCTTCCCAGTTCAAATATAATAGCTGCTTCATATACTGTATAAACTTGGTCTTTATGTTTTTTAAGCCAACGGTTATAGGATTGGTGTACTTTAGGATGAACAATCGAATTTAATATAGAAAGTTTTTCCTTATTATTAAATACAATACTTGCTATAAATGGTCTATTTAAACCTGTTTCTGTATAGGCGTTATCACCAAACTCTTTAATTAGCTTACGCCTAATAATTTTAGAGGAATTCATTAAGCGTTTTGCTTCTATATCTGCAATAAAAATCGGGATGCTTAAATCTTCAAACATTTTTGCAACGGTAGATTTACCACTACCTATTCCTCCTGTTAAACCTACTGTTATCATTGCTTTATAATAAACTCTACCTTGGTATCTAATACTCTAGATTCTGTAGATAGTTGTGAAGTTTTGTACAATTTAGGGATAAAATAATCTGATTCAGATTTTAATTCTTTAAAGTCTTTAACTACTCTAAAATCTTCAGATGAAATTAAATTGAAATTCTCTAAGCTTGCTTGGTAAACCACATAAACCTCTTTAGGAAATATGCTTACAGACACGTTATTGGGAACATTAATTATTTCAATAGCGACTTTAACTCTGCCTTCTGTAAACTTGGCTACTTCAATCTCATAAGAAATTTTGGTTTCATAAAATGTAACATCTTTATATTTAGCTTGGTTCACAGTAACTTCTCCAGTAATACTATTGTTTACATTATCATACTTTACTTCTTCTGTATTGATAACCTCCAATGTATCTAATACAGATTTTGGACCACTTACTTTAATTGAATCTGGGTTTGTTTTAAAATCACTTACATTAGAAAATCCTACAGCGTATTTAATATTATGTGCAATATTTACAGGAAGTATTTTTACAGTTTTTTGACTAAAGGGAATATTTATTGATTCTTTTTTTAAAGAAATAACATCTTCTGATATTTTTAATTCCTTAGCAATAAACTCTTTATTATCGTTAATATCAAATATAAATTCGTTTGATGCAATTTCTAAGTTAGATAAATTTATATCTATATAAGGTTTAAAGAAAGTGTAACTTATTAATCTAAATCCTGTGGTTTCTATGGTAACTTTTAAGCTATTATCATTATTCTCCACTAATTTATCTTTAGGGATATTTGTGTACCTAATATCAAAATCTAAAGTTTGTTTATAGGGTTTTGCAAACTGTACAAGTATCCAAACAACAAAAGACATGCAGAGAAAAAACAAAAATGCCTTAAAGTTAGATTGCTTAAATTTTTTAAATATAGAAATAGGCTGCTCTTTTTTTCTCATTTAAAAAAGAGGTTTGGGAATTGTTGTTGTTCTTGTCTTTTCATAAGTCCAATATATAGTTTTGAAACTGCAAATCCTGTACCATAGCCATAAAACTGAATACACATTGCCAAAACCGAATAAAAGCCAATTTTAATACTTTTATTAATAATAGTAGAGTGAATAAATAGTACTAATGTATAACCAAAATAGCAGTATAACAAAAAGTAAAAATTAAAGAATACTCCTATTAAACCTAGTAAAAAGCCTAAACAAAACAGTAGAGGAAACCAAAATGTTAGTTTAGCACTTGTAGGATGCCATTTAGTTAGTATTGGTCTTACCTTACCAAATTTATTTACCTGAATATAAAATTTATGCCAATTTATACGTCTTTTATGAAAGACCTTTGCTTTTTCTAATAGTTGAGACTTAAACCCTAGTTTTAGTAATCGTAATGATAAATCTGGATCTTCACCAGGATGTATTTTACCGAAGCCATTAGACGCTAAAAAAGCTGTCTTAGATAATCCCATATTAAAGCTACGTGGCTCAAAATTTATAGTAGACGTTTTATTACCTCGTATTCCACCAGTGGTAATAAAAGAAGTCATCACATAATTTATAGCCTTTTGTATGTCTGTAAAAGAATCATGTGCTGCATCTGGTCCTCCAAAACAGTCTGTGTAATTAGCAGATAAGCCTCTATCTACTTCTAAAAGGTAGTCTTGAGGTAAAATTACATCTGAATCTAGTATTAAAAAGTAATTTCCTTTGGCTTTAGACATTCCAAAATTTCGAGAATCGCCTGGACCAGAATTTCCTTTAAAATAATAGGAAATATTTAAGCTATTTTTAAACTCATCTACTACAGATTTAGATGAAAGCGTAGAGCCATCTTCAACTATTACAATCTCAAATTCTGATGTAAAATTTAGCTTCTGCATGCTTTGCAGAAGTTCATCAATTTCTTGTGGTCTATTAAAAACCGGTATGATAAAAGAGTACGATAATTTCACTCTGTAAAGGTAGCCAAATAAAAAATCCCGAAGCAAATGCTTCGGGATTTTGAATTATAAAATGTAAATAATAAAGTCTTAAAGATTATTCTTTAATAAAACGCATTGTTTTCTTAACTCCATTATTATCAATAGTTACAACATACATTCCAGTACTTAAATCTGAAACATTAATCATATTCTGTGTTTTAGTTGAAAGAACTTTCTGACCTAACATATTAAATACAGATACGTTAGTAACTTCTTGCAATCCAGAAATATGTAACTCACTAGAAGCAGGATTTGGATAAAGGAAAATATTAGCATTTTCATTAATATCCTCAACACCTACAACATTTGCATTGTAAGCAGCTATCTGGAATTCACCAGTTACATTATTTCCATACTCCCAAGCTCTTACATAAAGAGTTTGGTCTGCAAGTGTCATATCATTAATTTCAATGATAGGGAATAAACCTTCTCCGCCATCATCATCACAATCAACAGGTACTAAATCACCACAAGCTCCAGAAAATACATCCATAGTTGCATCTGTTATAGAACTTCCTGCAGCAGATTGCATTTCGATAGTAAGAATACCATCACTTGGTACTGTTACAGTAAACCAAACATCTCCGCCATTAAAGCCAGCTGCACCACAAGAAGGATCTCCTTGCATAGAATCTGTAGCACCAATATTATTTCCTGTTACAGGGAAATCTTCAAAGTCTTGACCAACTGTAAGATCTGTAGCTACGTCACATTCATCGTTTTGTGCTGGACAAACAAATGTTACTGTTTCATCTATATTACAATCTGCATCATCTCCACCTAAAGTCATTAATACATCTGTACCAGAAGCATAAGGACCAAAAGTGTAAGTTCCTGCCATTGTTATTGTTTGTGTTGCAGAACCTTGATCATCAAAAGCATCAATAGTAGAGAATGACCCTAAAGAAGTTACATTCACCTCTATTGAAAATTCTCCTGTATCACAACTATCTACTGTACTAAACTCAGCAACTGGTGACTCACAGTTTAAAGGTGTTCTTACAATAAACTCATCGAAGAAGAAATCATAGTCTTCTGAATCATTAACTGTTCCATCTGTAGCCCAGATTGCAAAAACTGCATTACCTGTATAACTAGATAAGTCTACTATTTCTGTTTGACCTAAATGAGATGGAATGTTTGTTACATCATATGTCATTAATGGTGTCCAAGTAGCTCCATTATCTTCAGAAATCAACATTTGAACAACATCATCCGTACCCATTCCGTTACCTTCTGGCTCATTTGAGTTGGCAAAATCTGTAACCGCAACATTATATACTAATTCATAAGTATCTCCAGACAGGTCGAATGTTGGAGAAATTAACCAATCTTCTCTGTTGTTTGTATACAAATTGATACTAGCTGAATTATCAGAACCACCTGATGCTACAGTATCATTTAAGTAATCATCGTCATTCCAAAGACCAGAACCTAAATCCATTGGTCCAGTTGTAGGATCTCCAGAACCTGCTTCCATCCAACAATCAGGAGCAACAACTCCACCATCAAAATCTTCAGTATAGTTAGGAATTACTATAGCACAAGGTGTTGTGAATGATTCAACATCAGAAAAATCGCTCATTCCATCTGTATCACCACAATCTGCGCTTACGTAAGCATCATATTCAGTATTTTCAGTTAATCCTGAAACTGAAGCAGTAAGAACTCCCATTGCAGTAGTTCCTGTTGCTACTGGTGTGTTAGCTGTATCTGTAGGATCTTCTCCATCTAACATAATTACCCAAGTATATCCATTTGAAGCATTAGCTACTTCTTCCCAAGATAAATCTGCTCCTGTTACTGTAACATTTTCAACTAATAAATTGCTTGGTGCTTCACAACTAATTAACGTCGTAAATTCTGCTATGTCAGAATATACACTTAAACCGTCTGTGTCTCCACAATCTGCTAATACGTATGCATCGTATGCTGTATTAGATTCTAAACCAGATACCGAAGCTGTTAGTACTCCAGAAGCTGTAGTTCCTGTTGCAACAGGCGTATTAGCATCATCTGTAGGATCTTCTCCATCTGCCATTACAACCCAAGTATATCCATTTGAAGCATTAGCTTCTTCATCCCAAGATAAATCTGCAGTAAATGCAGTAACTTCTGAAACTGTTAAGTTATTAGGATCTGGACAAGCTGGTGGTGCAATACACGTAATTGCTGCTTCCCAACCTGGATTTGGAACTACTGTTGAAGATATAAATTCGAATATAAGACTACCATCTGCAGCTTCTGAGGTATAAACTAAAGTTTCACCATCAGCTAAATCTGGAATTAATTGAAATCCATTTCCATCTCCTATATCAACACTAAGATCATCAAACGTTGAAGTGTCTACTAAAGTAAATGTAGCAACAACTAAATCGCCTGCAGTATCTGGTAAAATAGTTACTGTATAGTCTTCATTGTTCATGAAATCCATATCAATACCACCAGTGTCATAGAAATTACCACCACATACTGGATCTGGAACAGTTGTAGAAACTGTTATCATTTCTGATGTAGATTGACCATCTTCTGCACCACAATCTGCTGTTACATAAACGTCATAACTATTTGCTGCATCTAAAGTTGAAATTACTAAAGTTACATCTGTAACAGTTTCTGAATATACAGCAGTTGCTGTTTCAGGGTCTGCCTCAAAATCATAAACTTCAACTAAATATCCAACTGAAGCATTTGCAACAGCATCCCAACTAATTGTAGCACTTGTTTCGTCTACACTATCAACAGTTAAATTTGAAACTGCTGGACAAGTTGGTAAAGTTGTAAATTCAACTAGGTCTGAATACTCACTTATACTATCTGTTCCGCAATTAGATCTTACATAAACGTCGTAATCTGTTTCTGGAGCAAGTCCTGTTGCAGTTGCTGTAACTTCTGTAGAAGCTGCTGTTGTTCCTGTTGCTACTGGTGTATTTGCAGAATCAGCAGGATCTTCTCCATCAGTCATTACTACCCACTCATATCCTGAATTGGCAGCAGCAACTTCATCCCAAGAAAGGTTTGCTGAAACAGCATCTATATTATCCGTTATTAAGTTTTCAGGTGCTTCACAAGCAGGTGGATCTACTAATGTAGGAATTAAACACCATTCTATAAGAATACCATCGTCTCCACCTCCATCATCGATAATGGAAAGTGTCCAATCTCCATCAAACACTTCACCATCAAAACCAGATAAAAGGCCTTCTGGAATAAAAACTCCAACTGTTGGTGTACCACAAGCAAAGTCTTCACCTTCATCATCTAATACAATATCAAAGTTATCATTCAAACCACATAAATCTGAAATTATTTCAATACTATTTCCAGATGGACTAGTAAGTGTAATATCTAAATCTGACAACCATGTGTGATCTATTTTTAAAGCTACATTTAAGTCTGATAAAACCTGAGGTCCAGTACCTGAAACAACGATAATATCTTCAGGATCATTATCATCATCGATAGTTAAGTTTGGACTACTAGTATATGCACCACAACCATTATCAAATGGTGTAGAAAAACTAACCACTCCAGAATAGTCGCTAAATCCGTTAGTATCACAATTAGACGCTACATAAGCATCATAAGTTACCGAATCTGATAATCCAGTTATATTTACACTAGTATCTGAAGATGTCATAGTTGTACCTTCTGCAACTGGTGTATTGTTAGCATCATCTGGGTCTTCACCTTCATTCATAATTCTCCAGTCGTATCCTAATGTTGCTGCCGGTTCTTCATCCCAAGAAAATACTGCTGTGTATGGGGTGACATCGCTAATCAATGCGTTTGCAGGAGCTGCACACGCTGGTGGCGTGTAAGAAAACGCTTCAGACACCTCAAGTTCTTGTTCCTGTGTATTCCCAAATGCACCACTTGCGTCTTCATCAGTCCCATCATCTGGAGAAACGCCGCTATTGTTTGCTATTACAGTTCCAGAAGCGTCTGTAATGGTGTAAACACCACCATTCCAAGAATCTGCAAAGCTATCATAAGCATTTATATAATAAGTTTCGCCATCTGTTACACAAAACGGCTCATTAGTTAAATCTCCTGACCCATTACCATATGTACCGTCTCCTTGTGCATAAATAACTGTGCCCGCACCATCTGGTTCAGAAGTTACAGAAACCCATTGTTCAGAAGGATAGCTTCCGTCACTCGTTGTGATGAAGAGTTGTGATTCTCCAGGATTGCACTGCGCAGATCCGTAGAATACACTAAGCATCATTAATAATAACAATGTAATTTTTCTCATAATTGTTTAGTTTTAAGTTTAAAGTAACTCAAATCTAATCAAAATTTGATTATTCCTTAATCTTTTGTTAATAAAATATACATTTTAACGTTTATCTGATTTAACTGCACGATTACAAACCCTATTTTAACAAATAATATGTAATACAAAAAAGAGCGCCAATTGGCGCTCTTTTACATATATTATATACTTATAACTTACTCATCCATAAACGTTTCCATTACTGCTTGGCTAACTCCCATATTTGAAAAGCCACCATCATGAAATAAGTTTTGAAGTGTTACTCGTTTTGTAAGGTCTGAAAATAAACTTACAGTATAGTTAGCACAATCTAAAGCTGTTGCATTACCCAATGGAGACATTTTATCTGCATACGCTATAAAGCCATCGAAACCTTTAACACCTTGTCCAGCAGTTGTAGGTGTTGGAGATTGTGATATTGTATTGACTCTAACTTTTTTATCCTTACCAAAGAAATATCCAAAGCTACGTGCAATAGACTCTAAATAGGCTTTATTATCTGCCATATCATTATAATCTGGAAATACACGTTGGGCTGCCATATACGTTAATGCAACTATACTACCCCATTCATTCATCGCATCCTTTTTATAAAGAGACTGCATAGTTTTATGAAATGAAACTGCAGATACATCCCAACCTTTGGTTGTATAGTCATAATTCATATCTGTATAATGATTACCT
Source organism: Croceibacter sp. (assembly GCF_002716225.1). Taxonomy (NCBI): domain Bacteria; kingdom Pseudomonadati; phylum Bacteroidota; class Flavobacteriia; order Flavobacteriales; family Flavobacteriaceae; genus Croceibacter; species Croceibacter sp. The sequence goes on from NZ_PAZX01000015.1 coordinate 53,834, forward strand.
TTTCTTACATTAACAGACATTCCTATTGAGTGAAGAACAAAGTCCAGTTTTCCTCCTAGTTTTTCCATAGCACCATCAACTAATGCTTCAAGATCTTCTACTTTGGTAGCGTCTGCAGGAATGATTTCTGAACCTGTTTTTTCTGCAAGATCTTTAATTTTTCCCATACGCATAGCTATAGGTGCGTTTGTTAAAACAAAAGTTCCTCCTTCTTCATGTATTCTTTCTGCTGTTTTCCAAGCAATAGAGTTCTCATCTAAAGCTCCAAATATAATCCCGCGTTTTCCTTTTAATAAGTTATATGACATTGATATTGGTTGTTTTTATTAGTTAGGGGTAAATATAACAAAACTATTAGTTAAGTAAAGACTTTGCGTGTGCCAAGACAGCTTCACTTTTAGATTTGCCGCCTAGCATTTCTGCAAGCTCAATTACTCTATCTTCTGTTTCTAATTTTCTTATTTGTGTAACTGTTGTATTGTTTAAGTCTTCTTTATAAACCTTATAATGGTGTAGGCCTTTAGCAGCTATTTGAGGTAGGTGTGTTATAGATAAGACTTGTAAATCTTTACCCATATCAAACATAATATCTCCCATTTTTTTTGCTATCTCACCAGATACTCCTGTATCTATCTCATCAAAAATTATAGTAGGCAGTTTACTTTTCTTAGCCAGTAAACTTTTTATGGCTAGCATAATACGAGACAATTCACCACCACTTGCTGCTTTTTTAATGTCTGAATAATGTCCGCCTTTATTTGCTGAAAGTAACCAAGCCATATCCTCACTACCGTAGCTTGTAAAACGCTCGACTGGATTTATCTCAATTTTAATCTTTGCATTAGGCATGCCCAACTCCGCTAATAGCTTTTCTATATTAGAAACTAATTTAGGTACAGCTTTTAATCGTTTCTGTTGAAGCTTTAAAGCATCTGCCTTAAGTGCTTCTTTATTAGTCTCTATTTTTGAAGTAAGGCTTTTAATTGCGCCATCTGCATTTTGTGATATAGTTACAGTTTCTGCTAACTCTTCTTCAATTATTAATAGTTCTGAAATAGACTCAACGTTGTGCTTTTTAAATAGGTTGTAAATTAATTGAAGCTTATCATTGGTACTTTCCAATAATTTAGGATTGTCTTCTAAATTTTCAAATTCTTCTTCTATTATTTCAGCTACATCTTCTAATTCGATAATACTGCTTTCAATACGGGTTAAAAGCTCTGCATAGGTTTTCGAAAAACCAGAGACTGTAGATAAGTTTCTTTTTATAGTCCTTAATTGCTCCAATACACCTAACTGTTCTTGTTGCAGATCATTTGCAGAACTTCCTAAATGCTCTTTTAAAAGTTCTACATTACTTAGTTGATCTTGAGTTTCTTCTAACTCCTCAAGCATTTCTACTTTTAAAGCTGCTTTTTCTAGCTCTTCTAATAGAAAGACATTGTAATCGTAAACTTTATTAGCTTCAGCTTGATTAGATTTTAAAACTTCTAATTCTTTATATAACCTTCGCAGTTCAGCTAAATCATGTTGGTATTTATGAAGCTCTTTTAGTGAATTTCCAAAAGTATCTAAAACTAAATATTGATAATTAAGATCTCCTAAACTTAAGGTTTCATGTTGACTGTGTATGTCAACCAATTTACTGCCCAAAGCCTGCAATGCAGAAAGGTTTACAGGTGTATCATTCACAAAAGCTCTCGACTTACCAGATGGTAAAATCTCGCGTCTTATAAATGTTTGATCTTCATAGTCTAAATCTTCATCTTTAAATAATGTGGAGAGTTTATAAGCTTCAATATTAAAGACACCTTCTATAGTGCATTTTTTTGTTGAATCTTTTATTGCACTTAAATCTGCTCTTTTACCCAACAACAAAGATAAAGCTCCCAAAAGAATAGACTTTCCTGCACCAGTCTCTCCAGTAATTATTGAAAACCCTTCGTTTAGCTGAAGGTTGACATCTTCAATTAATGCAAAGTTTTTTATAGATAATGATTGTAACAAGTCTTGTAGTTTGAATTGGCCTAAAGATACGTGAGAAACCTAAGCTTAAAAAAAAGAAATCTTAGAATTTAATATTTCTCCAATTGTCTTTATAAAACGGTGCTATTCGGTTAAGGTTGTTTACCGTTTCTTTGATTGATATAGATGGGCCACCAGAAAATATAGCTTCGATTTCATCTGATTTTGCATCGAAGAATACTCTATTTAATAATGAATTAGGTCTACTATTATACATATCCTTTAATAAGGTAATAGAAGATGCTATACTCTGTTTAGCTAACTCCTGATCTTCGTGCATAAGATCCAAACCTTGCCTATGGTAAGTATACATTGCAGTTCTGTAATTAGTAAATGCATTTGCTAATAAATCTGCATTTAACCTAAAGCGTGATTTGTTTCCATCTGTAGCTCTCCAACCAGCTGTATTACTCTGTTGTGCTGTATTTACAATTTGTTTTGCTTCTTCATGATACATTGTACCACCTTCCTGCTCAAAAGTGTCTGCATCTAACCCTAGTATTGTATATACATAAAAACTAATTACAGAAATTAAATTAGAGTCGAAAGAATTTGGGTCATATGCTAATGGCTGATACTCTGTATAAATAAAGTTGAACTGCTCATCATTAAAGTTAAAAGTTGTGGTTTCTAATGAAGAACCATAAACAGGTCTTGTTGATTGCACTTGTATAGTAGCATTAAAATTTGTGCCTTCTTGTTTATTTACTGTAATAAACATACTACAATCTATACGTTCTTGTTGTCCAAAGTTTTTATTTGTCCAATTAGTTTGGTTAATAAATTCCTGTACAGATTTCTCTAAGGTTTTAAATACAGATAAATTAGAATTAGAAGACTGTTGTGCATTAACCACAACTTGACAATTAAGTTCTTGAGCGTTTAAAGACCACCCAAATAATACTAACGCTCCTAATACTAAAAATTTACGCATTTAATTTTGCTATAACTTCATTAATAATATCCTTGGCAACTTCTGCTTTTGATTTTAAATCAAAACTCTTAGAATTGTGTGCCTTATCTATAATTGTAATTTTATTGGTGTCTTTCTTAAATCCAGCACCTTTGTCGTTTAACGAATTTAAAACAATAAAATCTAAATTTTTCTTTTCAAGTTTCTTTTTAGCATTTGCTATTTCATTTTCTGTCTCTAAAGCAAACCCTACTAAAAGTTGATTTTTTTTATGCTGTCCCATAGACAGTAATATGTCTGGAGATTTTTCTAAAACAATAGTCATCTCCTCTCCAGCTTTCTTAATTTTCTGGTCTGCGACTACTTTAGGTCTATAATCTGAAACTGCTGCAGCGGCTATACCAACGTGAACAGAGTCGTAATAATTGTGCACAGCATCATACATTTGTTGCGCTGTATTAACTCTAATTAGTGTTACACTTTCATCACTAATATTTAAAGATGAAGGACCACTAACTAATATAACTTTGGCACCTTGTTTTGCAGCTTGTTTTGCAAGCTCATAACCCATCTTTCCGCTAGAGTGGTTACCTATAAAACGCACAGGATCTATAGCTTCGTATGTAGGACCTGCAGTAATTATTACTTTTTTATTCAATAAAGGTGTGCTCGCTGTAAGATGTTGTTCTATAAAAGTAGCTACTTCTTCTGGTTCTGCCATACGGCCTTCACCGTGCAAGCCACTTGCTAATTCTCCAGAACCAGCAGGAATCATAATATTACCAAAAGACTGTAAAGTTTTAAAACTATTTAAAGAAGATGGATGTTTGTACATATCCAAATCCATAGCTGGTGCAAAATAAATAGGACATTTTGCAGAAAGGTAAGTTGCTAATAACAAGTTATCACTTATACCGCTTGCCATTTTAGAAAGCGTATTAGCAGTTGCTGGTGCAATAACCATTAAGTCTGCCCAAAGGCCAAGATCTACGTGGTTATTCCATTTAGCATTTTCATCGTCTTCATTATAAAAAGATGAAAACACTTCGTTTTTAGAAAGTGTAGATAGTGTTAGTGGTGTTACAAAATCTTTTGCAGAAGGTGTCATCACAACTTTAACTTCTGCACCATATTTTATAAATTGGCGTACTAATAGTGCAGACTTGTACGCTGCAATACCACCAGTTACGCCAATAAGTACTTTTTTACCACTAAGTAGACTCATAAATTATGCGTCTTGACTTTCTTCTTTAGTATTTCTGTAGTAGATTTTTTCTTCTAACCATTCCTGTACAGCCATAGCATGTGGTTTTGGTAAGCCTTCGTAAAACTTAGAAACTTCAATCTGTTCTTTGTTTTCAAAGATTTCATCTAGACTATCTGTATAGGTAGCAAACTCATCTAACTTCTCAATAAGCTCCTTTTTAATTTCAGAGTTTATTTGAGTAGCACGCTTAGCGATAATTGAAATTGCCTCATAGATATTATCTGTAGGCGCATCCAACTTATTCTTATCGATAGTTGTAGTGTTTACTGGTGCATCAATCTTCTTAACGTCCATAGTCGTTCTGTATATAAATTATGAATATTCTTGTAATCTTTCTTCTATATCTGCTTTAAGCTCA
>NZ_PAZX01000016.1:0-26822 GCF_002716225.1 Croceibacter sp.
ATTGATGAGCACATCCTGATCCTGCGTCGATGAGTTTCCGTTGGCATCGGTATAGGTCCAGGTCACGGTAGTGGACGAGGTGATCGGGAAAGGTGTCGACGTGGTTCCGGTAACCTGCCCATCACAGTTATCCGTCGCCGTCGGAGCAGCAATTGAATCGACCTGGCACTCCTCAGTGACCGTCGGTAGAGGATCGTTGTCTGCAACAGGCACAGTGGTATCATTGATGAGCACATCCTGATCCTGCGTCGAGGAGTTTCCGTTGGCATCGGTATAGGTCCAGGTAATTGTAGTTGAACTTGTAATAGGTGTTGTAGTAGTGGTAGTTCCAGTTACTGAACCAACACAATTATCTGTTGCTGTAGGTGCAGTCAGCATATCTATTTGACATTGATCTGTAAGCGTAGCCAATGGAGTTATATCTGGAACTGGAGCTATATTGTCTTGGTAATTAAATATTGCGGTATCACTATAATTACTACAACCACCAACTTCAGTAATCAAAACAAAAAACTGATAGTTATCTATACTATTAGTATTTCCTGTAAGTGTTAACATTGTGCTTGTTTCACCACTTATAGTCACACTTGGTAAATTGGTGGAGTTAACTTCAATAAAATTTGTATTACTTCCATTATTTTCATTGAAATACCATTGGTAAGAAAGCATACCTCCATTTGAAGCTGTAGCTGAGACTGAAAAACTTGCGGTACAGTCTGATGAGTCACTAGGTTGTGTGTTAATTAATGGTGGTATACTAGAAGCATTGTAAATACCTAAGTCAGATTCATCGCCTTCTGTAAAGGTTGTCCATTCTGAAGTTGTAAAATTAGGGTTAGGTCCTGAGATATCTGTGTTTCTTCGGTACACATATCCTACTGTACCATCAATCTCATCGTGAAAATCATCTATTAGAGTTCCATTATTAAAAAGTTCTAATCTATCATCTGCGTTAAAACCATTGGTTGTATTTTCATAATCAAAATCTTCAATACCAGATCCACCACTATTAATTCTTCCAACTAATGCTTCTTGATCTTGAATTATTAACCCATTAGGAAACGTATACGTATGAGTAACTGTTGTAGTACTTAAATCACCATAACGATCTATAGTATAGTTTGACAGGTTTACAGGACTGCCTGTGCCATTGAATACTTCGATATAACCAAGAGAACCTCCATTATTATCAAAAACTTCTGAGATTATAATGTCTGAAAACATTACACTACAACTATTAGAATCGTTTAATTCTGTAAACGTTCCAAATGTGGTAGTACAACTTGAATCTGTTACTTCTATAGGACCACTTGTAGTTCCATTTGCTACTGAGGCAATTAGTGTATTTGCATCAATAAATGTAACACTGCTTGCAGGATTACCATTTATAGAAACTGTGCTAGACGCTGTAAAGTTTGTTCCATTAATTGTTACTTGTGTGCCATTAGTACCTTGTAAAGGAGTGGCATTTGTAATGGAGTGAACGCAAACCTGCGAAAAAGATGAAAAGCTTATAAAAAGCGTAAGAACTAATTGTAGAATATGTTTCATAAAAAAAACCTCACTAAACTAAACAGTTAAAACCTGCAATTTATGTTTTTAAGATTACCTGAATGTTAATAGTGACAGTTTTAGGAGCAACGGCATATTTTTTCGGTAAGTGTCTTAGTGATAGGGTGTTTTTAATAATTTATTAGTTAGCTTTTTTAATTTCGGACTTCATGTTTTCATTATAAAATTATTAGTTTAAAAATGAGTTTAGTGATGCCTAAAACATAAAAGACATTGTATTTTTGCTACTTCAAATACGATATATGACAAAAGGATTAACCATAATTATTCCTGTTTTTAATGAAATTGAAAATTTAGATAGGGTAGAGGAGCAGCTTTCAACGTATATAAGTAATTCTAAATTCCCATGTAATGTTTTATTTATTGATGATGGTTCTTTGGATGGAAGCTTATTTAAAATTGAAGAAATTTGTAACAGAAATTCAGCTTTCAATTTTATAGCTTTTGACACAAACTATGGTTTGAGTGCGGCAATTAAAGCTGGTTTTGATACCGTTGAAACTAACTTAACTGGTTATATAGATGCCGATTTGCAAACGGATCCTAACGATTTTGATATTTTACTAGAATATATTGAAGATTATGATCTTGTAACTGGTACAAGAACTAATAGAAAAGATAGCTTTCTTAAAAATGCCTCATCTTTCATAGCAAATTCTGTAAGACGATTATTTACAAAAGATGGTATGGATGATACGGGTTGTCCTTTAAAAATTTTAAAAACTGAAACAGCAAGACGTATTCCTATGTTTAGAGGTTTGCATAGGTTTTTACCGGCTATGGTATTACTACAAAAAGGGACAATTAAGCAAGTGCCAGTGTCACATTTTCCAAGAATGGCAGGACAAGCTAAATTTGGGTTATGGAATCGATTAATAAGTCCGTTATTAGATTGCTTTGCTTTTAGCTGGATGAAATGGAAATATATAAACTACAGAATAAATAAACGCGGATGAATGATTGGTTAATCTATGCAGTAGGTTTTTTTGCACAACTTTTATTTTCAGGACGTACGTTACACCAATGGTTAACTTCAGAAAAAAAGAAAAAAGTTGTAACTCCGAGTCTCTTTTGGAAATTAGGACTTTTAGCAGCGTTTATACTTTTAATTTATGGGTATTTAAGACAAGATTTTGCTATAATCCTTGGACAGTTTTTTATGTACTACATTTATGTAAGAAACCTACAGATTCAAAAAGTTTGGGATAGTTTTTATAATTTTTTTAAAGTTTTAATTTTAGCGCTTCCAGTTTTATGTGTGTTAGGAGTTGTGCTATTTGGAACTATGGATGCAGAAATGTTGTTTAAAAATGAAGACATTCCTTTTTGGTTATTAACCATAGGTGTTGTTGGGCAAATAGTATTTTCAACACGCTTTATATACCAATGGTTGTATTCTGAAGCAAGACAAAAATCATCTTTACCATTTGGCTTCTGGTTACTTAGTTTAATAGGTTCTGTAATTGTAATTTTTTATGCATTATTCAGAAAAGATCCTGTATTGTTTGTAGGTCACTTTTTTGGACTCATAGTTTATGTGAGAAATATAATACTTATAAGAAATGCTAAGTCACAATAAAACCACGCATATCATACTATTAGTTACGGTATGCCTATTGGTGTTTTTTGTTCATTTAGATGTGCTCTATGTAAATATTATGGAAGCCAGAAATTTTCTTTCTGCTAGAGATATGCTTAGAGAAAATAATTGGCTGCTTACAACCATGAACGCTTTGCCAAGATATGAGAAGCCACCTTTGCCAACCTGGTTAACGGCTATTTCTGGAGCTATCTTTGGATTAAAGAATGTTGCAGCTCTTAGATTGCCTTCTGCATTAGCCTCGCTACTACTGGTATTAGTAAGCTACAATTTTATATTTAAACTTACCAAATTACGAACACAAGCCTTTATAACTTCTTTAATACTGGCCACTTCATTTTATATAGTTTTTTCTGGTCGTCAAGGTACTTGGGATATTTACACGCATAGTTTTATGATGGTTGCTATATATGCGTTTTATAATTATTTGCTTTCAGAAGTATTTAATTTGAAGTACGCATTATTAGCAGGAATTTTTATTGGTTTTTCTGCTTTGAGTAAAGGACCAGTTTCTATGTACGGTTTATTACTTCCATTTTTAATAAGTTATGGTGTCGTCTATAAGTTCAAGTTGAAAAAGAATCTTGCAATTGGTCTTGTGGTTGTATTAGTATTAGCTATTGGCATATCTATGTCATGGTATATTTATATAAATATAAATGATGCTGAAACATTATTAGAAATAGCAAATAAAGAGACTAACGCATGGAGTCATAAAAACATAAGGCCATTTTATTATTATTGGAGCTTTTTTACACAATCTGGTTTGTGGACAATTCCTGCTTTTATAAGTTTACTTTATCCGTATTTAAAACATAGAGTAAGCAATTTAAAAGCTTATAAATTTACGTTGCTATGGACGGTCTTTTCAGTTGTTTTATTATCTGTGATCCCAGAAAAGAAATCTCGGTATCTCTTACCAGTATTAATACCGCTTGCATTTAACTGTAGTTTTTACATTCAATATTTATTTAAAAATTTTAAAACCTTAAAGTCTAGATATGAGGTGCTACCAGTATATATTAACTACACGATAATAGGTTGTGTTGGTTTACTGTTTCCCGTACTTGGGATTATCATTATAGACGATTTAAGTGGCTATTGGTTCTGGTTTTTATTGGCATCTTTAAGTTTGGTAGGAGTCAGCATTTTTTTGTTAAGAGCACTATATAAACGAGAGATTAAAACCGTGTTCTATTTAAGTATTATTTTTATACTATGCATAACAACATTTGGTTTGCCATTAACAACAGCCTTAAGTGTAAATACCAATATGAGGTTGCCCGAAACAGTACAACCTGAAATAAAACAGACACAACTACCAGTTTATGTGTTTAATAATGAAATGGTAGAGATATTATGGAATTATGGTGAAAATATTCCTGTTGTTTATCACGAAGGGATGATAAATCTACCTACAGAAACTAAGTTTATAATTATTAGCCCTTTTGAATGTAATGAAGAACTATATGCTTTTTTTGAAAATTATAACCTTGAGCAAATAGATTACATAGACCTAAATACAATGCAAAGTAATCAAAGACATTACAATAAAAGATTTATAGCAAATGTGTTTAAGGCAACTCTTAGTAATTAAATTTGGAATATTTCCATAATTACGTATATTTACCTTATGGGACTACCACCAACACTTGAGGCAAAGCGTTTTAAACAAATTCGCGAAGAAAATAATTATACACAAACTGAGTTTGCAGAGCTCTTAGGGGTTAAGAATACAACTGCAGATATAGAGCGAGGACGTACCAAGTTATCGGGAAAAGTGATTGCAGAACTTTTAAGGCAGTTTAATGTTAATCCATTATGGATTTTTGGCGACAGTACAAAAAAATTCTTAACTACTACAAATGGTGATGTTAGTCCTCGTGTATTAACTGTAGATTCTGATAACGAAGATGCTATGGTTTTTGTTAACCAAAAAGCAGCTGCCGGATATCCACAAAACATTCACGATGTAGAGTGGTATCAAAAACTTCCAGCCTTTAATATACCATTACCACAATATAGAAATGCAACCTATAGAGGTTTTCAGGTAGAAGGAGATAGTATGACTCCAAATTTACAGCCTGAAGATTGGGTGTTGGCAAAGGCAGTATCTAATATTACAGATTATAATATTAATAAAGTACACGTTGTGGTATTACAAGACTCTGTTCTTGTTAAGAAACTTCAGAAATTACCAGACCCTAAAAAAGTATTGCTTGTATCTTTTAATGAAGAGTATTTACCAATTACCGTTAATGTAGATGATATACAAGAACTTTGGCAAGTAAGTAGTAGATTAACTTTTGGAGTTGAAAACACTTCAGAAAGTACATTAATGAGAGAACTGCAACAAAGTATGGAGGATCTTAAAAAACAGATAAATAAATTTAGTGCATAAAAAAAGCCGCTCATTTGAGCGGCTTAACTTTTTTAAGATGATGACCTAATTTCCGTCTGTATCTACTTTAATTTTTGTGTCGCCATCTGCGTCTTTTTTAATTTTCACTTCTTTTTCTTCGGTTTCCATTTTTATTTTAACGTCACCGTCGTCTGAAGATCTTTCAATTTCTGCGCCTTCATTTTTCATTTCTTCAATGATTTTTTCTTCTTCGGTTTGTTCTTCTCTGCAAGATGCTAATCCTACAATTGCAAACATAGAAGCAAAAAGAAAGCCTTTATATATAATAGATTTCATAAATCCTTTTTTTAAGATTAATTATCATCGGTACCACCTGTACCAGTGTTTTCTTCAACTTCATTTACACCTTCTTGTATGGTGTTTTCAATTTCATCATCTGCATCATCATCTGTTTTTGCTTCTCTGCAAGATGTAACAGATGCAGTAATTGCAGCTAAAAATGCGATTGTTGCTATATACTTTTTCATAATTTTAAGTTTTAAAAATAAAAGCCACTTTTTAAAGTGGCTTTTAAGAGTTTATTATTAGTCGTCGTTTCCGATTTTGTCGATTTCCTCGTCAATTTCTTCATTAACTTCTTTGTCAACTTCTTCAGCCGCACGCTCTAAAACGCCTTTTGTTTCTTCAGCTTCAACCTCAACTTCTTTTACAATAGTTTCAGTTTCTTTTTCTGTTTCTCTACAAGATGTAAAGCTTAAACCTGCAACTAGTACTAATGCAAGTGATAAGATTACTTTTTTCATAATTGATAGTTTTATTTAATGCCTCAAAATTAGGGATTCTTTATATGCACTTATGTATGGTTATTATTAAAGTTTTGCTAATTTTCTAAAGATTTTATATAAAACCTAAGAAATATTCGACATATATGAGTTTCAGAACATTATATCAATTTTTGAATGACTTACAAGCAAACAATTCGAAGGAATGGATGGACCTAAATAGATCTTATTATCATGATGTTAGAGATTGGTATATAGATTGGTTAAATGGTTTAGATATTGAGCTAGGTAAAATTGATCCAGACTATACGTATACACCAGGCAGGAAAGCAATAAATAGAATTAATAATAATCTTATGTTTCATCCAGAAAAACCAACTTACAAAAATCATTTTGGAGCAGGTTTAGATCACGAAGGTAAACAAGGAGATTTTTATATTCATTTAGGTACAACAGAATCTTTTATTGCTGGAGGTTATTGGAAACCTCCAACTAATACACTTACAAGTATTAGGGAAGCATTAGATTATAATGGCGAAGAGTTTGTGGCTATAATTGAAAAGCCTTCTTTTAAAGCTATGTTTGGAAGCATAATAAATCAAGATCCTTTAAAAACAGCTCCTAAAGGATTTTCTAAAGATCATAAGTATATAAACTTATTGCGCCATCGTACGTTTGCGGTGTCTCATGATGTGTCACAACAAGAAGTAGTTGGAGGTGGTTTTAAAGAGAAAGTTATTTCTGTTTATAAAGAAATGTTACCGTTTAGAAGATATTTAAATCAAGCGACAACAGTTTAATCTTTTTATGTTTTAGGTCTTAAGGTGTTATTAATATAATCTACAGTAATTTTAGTAGCACCAGTATTACTATTTATAAAATGTTCGGCTATTAAACCTGTTGTTTCTCTAAATGAATCATCATAGATTAGTTTGTTAAAAATTGAAGCTACATCGTCTTCATTTTTAACACTATATAAACCTGCAAGTTGTCGTAATCGGTTTGCTTCTGGAAATTTTTCATAATTACAGCCAATTACAATTGGAACACCAAAAGTTGCAGGTTCTAAGATATTATGTAAACCGCTAGTGCCCATAGCACCACCAACATAGGCAATGTTTGCATAGCTATAAATTTTTGTAAGTAGACCAATAGTATCAATAATAAAAACTTGATGGTCTTTTAAATTAGATGCATCCTTGTTTGAATACATTACAGTTGGTAGTTTAAGCTTTTCCTTTAGTTTTTTAATTTTTTCAGGTTTAATCTCGTGAGGTGCTATTATAAATTTAACAGGTTTTGCTTTTTTCTCCTTAAAGCTATTTATGTAATTTATTAAGATAGCATCATCTTCCGGCCAAGTGCTGCCGCAAACTACACAAAGGTGCTCATCTAAAAACTCTTCAATAAATGCCAATGTGTTGTTCATCTCAATTTGATGTGATACACGATCAAACCTTGTATCTCCACTAACGCTAACTTGACCTATGCCTATAGATTGTAATAAGGCTTTAGAAGCATTGTCCTGAACAAAATAATAATCAAAAGAGCGTAGAGCTTTTTTCATAAAACCACCATAAGGCTTAAAGTATATTTGAGAAGACCTAAATAATCCTGAAGCCAAAATAGTTGGTATACCTTCCTTCTTTAATAGCCTAAGGTAGTTAGGCCAAATCTCATATTTAATAAATACTGCAATATCTGGATGTGCTAATTTTATAAATTGTTTTGCGTTTTTTATGCTATCTAATGGCAGGGAAACTACAACATCTGCTATGCTGTTGTTTTTTTTCACTTCATAGCCAGAAGGAGAAAAGAAACTCACTAAAATTTTATGAATAGGATGGCTCTTTTTAAGAGAGTTTATTATAGGAACAGCTTGTTCATATTCACCTAAAGAAGCTACATGAAACCAGATTATATGATCGTTTGCCGCAATCTTTTCTTCAAGAGTATCAAATACGTGCTGCCTGCCCGTTACAAAAAGTTTCAGCTTGGGGTTAAAGTGCGCTACTAGTTTTAAGAGATAGGACGCACAAATTATGAGACTGTTATATATAAAATTCAAAAGCTTGGTTTGTAGTTTCTGCTAATGTAAGGCATTCTATAAAAATGCTGACTTTCGATGCAACTTTTTGTATTTTCGTTGGGTTACAAATTATAGACAATGAAAAAAATTCAGATGGTTGACCTTAAGGGTCAGTATGAACACATAAAAGACACTGTAAATACTTCAATATTAAATGTTTTAGATACAACAGCATTTGTAAATGGACCAGAAGTGCACAGTTTTCAAAAAGAATTAGAAGATTACCTAGGTGTAAAACACGTTATACCTTGTGCTAATGGTACAGATGCACTTCAAATTGCAATGATGGGCTTAGGTCTTGAGCAAGGTGATGAAGTGATTACTGCAGATTTTACGTTTGCGGCAACAGTAGAGGTTATTGCATTACTTAAACTAACACCAGTATTGGTAGATGTTGATCCTATTGATTTTAATATAGATATTAACGCCATTAAGAAGGCTATTACTCCAAAAACAAAAGCAATTGTACCTGTGCATTTATTTGGTCGCTGTGCTAATATGGATGAGATTATGGCGCTAGCTAAAGAACATAATCTTTATGTTATAGAAGATAATGCACAAGCCATAGGTGCAAATTACACTCACAAAGATGGTACTAAAACTAAAGCTGGTGCTATTGGTCATGTAGCTTCAACATCTTTTTTTCCTTCAAAAAACTTAGGCTGTTATGGTGATGGTGGTGCAATCTTTACAAATAATGATGATTTGGCACATACTATTAGAGGTATAGTTAACCATGGTATGTATGAGCGTTACCATCATGATGTTGTTGGTGTAAACTCAAGATTAGATAGTATTCAAGCGGCTGTGTTAAGAGCAAAATTACCACATCTGGACACTTATAATGTAAAACGCCAAGATGCTGCGAGACAATATACCGCAGCTTTAAAAGATCATAAGTATATAGATGTGCCAAAAGGAAAATGTGATGGCGTAGATACTATTTGTGATACCTGCGATTGTCATGTATTTCATCAGTATACTATAAAAATAACCAATGGAAGGAGAGATGAGTTGGTAAAGCATTTAAATGAACAAGGAATTCCTTGTGGTGTATATTATCCTATACCGTTGCATAAACAAAAAGCGTATCAAGATGATCGTTATAACGAAGCAGATTTCCCAGTTACCAATCAATTAATTCAAGAGGTCATGTCGTTACCAATGCATACAGAATTAGAAAATGACCAAATAGAATTTATCACAACGACCATTAAAGAGTTTTTAAACGATTAATTACCAATTATGAAACGTCTCATATTACTACTATTAATTTTTAGTTGTGCATCAATCTTTGCGCAAAATACTTACATTCATTGTGGTAAGTTATTTAATTCTGAAACTGCTAAAATTGAAACTGAAAAAACGATAGTTGTAAAAGGCGATAAAATAGATGCAATTTTACAAGGTTATGCACAACCAAAAAATGCAGACGCCATCATAATTAACTTAAAAGATAAAACAGTGTTGCCTGGTTTAATAGATATGCACGTGCATATTGAAAGTGAAACTGGTGCCAATAAATATTTAGAGCCATTTGTATTAAATGAAGCAGATGTAGCTTACAATGCGCAAGAAATTGCACAAAGAACGCTAATGGCTGGTTTTACAACTGTAAGAGATTTAGGTGGTACAGGCGTAAATGTGTCTTTAAGAAATGCAATTAATCAAGGAAAGGTACAAGGCCCAAGAATTTTAACTGCAGAAAAAGCTTTAGGAACAACTGGCGGTCACGCAGATCCTACAAATGGCAGGAACAAAGAACTTATTGGAGATCCAGGTCCTAAAGAAGGAGTTGTAAATGGTGTGAGAGATGCTCGTAAAGCAGTAAGACAACGTTATAAAAATGGAGCAGATTGGATAAAAATAACAGCAACTGGTGGTGTTTTAAGTGTCGCTAAGAGTAGTAAAAACCCTCAGTTTACAGATGAAGAAATTGCTGAAATCTGTAATACTGCTGCAGATTACGGTATGAAAGTGGCTGCTCATGCACACGGTGATAAAGGTATGCAACGTGCTATAAATAATGGCGTAAAAACTATTGAACACGGCACATTAATGAGTGATGAAACTATGGATATTATGAAAGAAAAAAATTCTTTTTTAGTGCCTACAATCTCTGCAGGGAAATATGTTTCAGAAAAGGCAAAAATTAAAGACTATTATCCAGCAATTATAGTCCCAAAAGCTTTAGAAATAGGGCCAAAAATTCAAGATATGTTTGGTCGTGCTTATAAAAGAGGTGTGCCTATAGCCTTTGGTACAGATGCAGGTGTATTTCCTCATGGTGAAAATGCTAAAGAGTTTATGTACATGGTTGAAGCTGGTATGCCCGAACACATAGCATTACAGACGGCTACATTTATAAATGCAGAAGTATTAGAAATGCCATCTCAAATAGGGCAATTAAAAAAAGGCGCTTTTGCAGATATCATTGCTGTAAACGAAGATCCTACTAAAACAATTACCGCTATGCAAAATGTTAGTTTTGTTATGAAAGGTGGCACTGTTTATAAGAAGGAATAATATTTTTTAAGCAAGTTGGTTAATAATTGTTTAGCTTTATAGTGTTGCTAAAACATTGCTATTATGAAATTAACTATTACTCTTGTAATTCTATTCATATCCTTTATAGCTTTTGGACAAACTACAACAGTACCAGATGATGTCTTTGAGCAAGCATTGATTGATCAAGGTATAGATAGTGATGGGACATTGAATGATACAGTCCTGACAAGTGACCTTGAAGCAGTTACTGAACTTTTAATATTCTCGCCAACAAGCTCTATTCAAGATATGACAGGTATTGAAGCATTCGTAAATTTAGAATCTTTAGAACTTCTTGAACACGACTTTAATAGTTTAAATATTTCGAATAGTGTTAATTTAACGTTCCTTAACATTTCGACAGTATTTAACTTAACAAGTATCGATGTGTCCTCAAATATTAATTTAACTCATTTATTTATTTCTGAGACTTCTTTATCTTCAATTAATTTATCTAATAACATAGATCTTCAGTTTTTAGAATTATCACAAAATAGATTATCTGAAATTGATATTACAAACAATACAGAGCTTATTGAGGTTGATTTTTCAAACTATAATTTTGATACTTTACCAGGTAATATATTTACAACGGTTGATTTATCAAATAACCAACTACTCACAAAATTCTCTTGTTTTCATTGTGATGATTTATCCTCTCTAGATGTAACACCTTTGCCAGATTTAAGGGAATTGCATGTGGCGTTTTGTAATCTTGAAACTATAGATGTTTCAACAAATATATTTCTTGAAGAAATAACATTAGGCGCAGGCTTTAATTCATTTTTTGAAAATTCTAACGAGTTAGAATCTGTTGACTTAAGTCAAAACCCTAATTTAACAAGAGTGAATGTTACAAATACTTTGATTAGTTCATTTAATTTAAATAATGAAAATAATGAAAGTATAATTTCTATGAGAGCTGGTGATAACCCAGATTTAAACTGTATTCTTGTAGATAATGAAGACCAAGCGGCATCTGGTACTGGCAATTACGCCAATTGGATTTATGATGAAGAGGTCACTTCGTTTTCAGATACCGAATGTGTCTTGTCTGTTCCAGAAAAGCGGTTGCAGGAATTACAGGTGTATCCTAATCCTGTTACAACTTCATTATTTGTGCAATCACAAGAACCATTACAACACTTAGCTGTATATAATTTAAGGGGACAACTTTTAAGACAAAGTGAACAGAGTCAATTTATAAATGTGTCGTCATTAGCTTCTGGATTGTACATTGTAAAACTAACTACATTAGAAGGCATTCGTCACGTTCAATTTATTAAAGAATAATTTTAGTTATTAACTATGAACAAAAAAAGCGTCTTAAATTAAGACGCTTTTTTAATATAGGTTTAAAGTAAGAATTACTAAATAGTACCACTTTCTTTTTCAACAGTTCTGTCAATCTTACCAAGTAAGCCTTGTAAGACTTTGCCTGGTCCAACTTCTGTAAACTTAGTAGCACCATCTTTAATCATCTGTTGCATACTTTGTGTCCATTTTACAGGAGCTGTTAGTTGAAAGATTAAGTTTTTTTGTATTTCTTCTGGGTTAGTTACACCAAATGTTGTCACATTTTGATAAACAGGACAAATAGGTGTATTAAATGTAGTTGCTTTTATTGCTGCTTCTAACTCTTCTCTTGCTGGTTCCATAAGTGGTGAGTGAAAAGCACCACCAACAGGTAATACTAATGCACGTCTTGCACCTTCTTCTTTTAAGCGTTCACAAGCTGTGTGGATAGCGTCAATTTCACCTGAGATTACCAATTGTCCAGGACAATTATAATTTGCAGCTACTACAGTACCATCAACATCTGCACAGATAGCCTCAACCACATGATCGTCTAATCCTAAAACGGCAGCCATAGTACTTGGTTGAGCTTCACATGCTTTTTGCATAGCTTGAGCGCGTTGAGATACTAATTTAAGAGCATCTTCAAACTCTAAAGTTTTATTGGCTACTAAAGCAGAAAACTCACCTAATGAGTGACCTGCAACCATATCTGGCTTAAATTTATCACCCATAACTTTACTTAAAATAGTAGAGTGTAAGAAAATAGCTGGTTGTGTAACTTTAGTTTGTTTTAGGTCTTCTGCAGAACCTTCAAACATAATATCACAGATGTTAAATCCTAATATAGAGTTTGCTTTGTTAAAATAGTCTTGAGCTTCGTTAGAGCTTTCGTATAAATCTAATCCCATTCCAGAGAATTGGGCACCTTGTCCAGGAAATATAAATGCGTGCATAGGTTGGTTTTTAAAGTTCAAAAATAGCAATAAAAAACAGGGTTTAAAAAAGAACCGTTATGCGTGTGCTTAAAAACCCTCTTAATTAATATATGGTATTTTATGACTCTGCAGAAGATGTTGCTCTTACTTTAAATAGATTTATATATTTATTCTGTGTTGAATCCCAAAACTCTGCTTCTTTAGGTGTAAATTTTATTGCGGTAAGGTTTGGATCTGTAACACCATCAAACCAGCGATCATCGTCTTTGCTATATAAGTCTTCTAAAATAGATTGATCTGTAGAGATAAAAGCATTACCATACACACTTATAAACTCCATTTGCTTTGGATCGCTATATACTAACTGTGTTTTTGGGTTATTTACAATATGCCCATTATGATCACTATGACCACCACTTAAAAACCAGATATTACCTAAGTCGTCTACCTTTTTAGTCATCATAGGAACAATATGAAGCGGTGTTTCTCCTAGTTTTGTAGCCATCATGGCTACTGTTATCTCCGTGACAATATTTTTAAATTTAGCTTTGGTGTCTTTGTCAAACTCTTGTGTATTGCTCATAATAGTATCTTTTTAACTAAAGATACTTAGGATGACTAACTTGTGTAGTATTTAACCTGCTAAATGATTTCTAATGAGTGTTAAGGATTGTTAAGAAGCTGTTTTCTTAACATAAGTAAGGTATGTAAAAGAAACGCTGTGGCGTTCATCTTTTTCGTGAAACTCTTCGTTTATGAGCTCCCATTTAGAAAGATCTATTTCTGGAAAAAAGGCATCTGCCTCAAACGTATCATGAACTCTTGTAAGTTCAATTTTTTCAGAAGCATTTAGAGCAAGTTTATAAATTTCTCCGCCACCAATAATAAATGGCTGTGTGTCTTCTTCGGCAATTTTTAAGGCATCTTCTAAATTATGAACAACAATACAACCTTCTTTAGTGTAATCTCTGTTTCTAGTAATTACAATATGAGTTCGGTTTGGTAAAGGTTTAGGAAAAGACTCAAAGGTTTTCCTGCCCATAATAATGTGATGGCCAGTTGTAAGCTTTTTAAATCTTTTAAAGTCGTCTGGCAAGTGCCAAACTAAGTCGCCGTCTTTACCTAAGGCATTATTTTCTGCTGCTGCAGCAATCATGGTAAGCATAGGATGCGTTATGAGTTTAGAGGTAGGTTGGGATCTGTAGGCCTCTGGTTTTGAAGATTGCTTTTTTTTTCTGGAACAGGCATATCTACAGCAACCTTTTGGCGCATTTCTTCAATCTTTTTCTTTTGCTTTTCTACTAATTTATCCATTTGTTTTTGCTCCCAATCTTTACCCATAAACTTGTTGGTAATTACAACGTTTAATGCGTGAACCAAGAAGAAGAATGTCCAGAGTAAAATAGCCCATACAAACCAATCTGCTCCAAAAAGCTTTACATCTTTTCCATAGCCCAATACCACATTAATAACTATAAGTAGAATAGAGCCTGCTAAGAAAATAACAAAGTGTTGTGTAAGTCTTTTTTTCTGTTTTATGCGATCTTGAGCATGTTCAAAAAGCTCGCGTTGATCTCTGTCTAAGTCTTTAGATTTGGTATTTTTAGAAAACATATTATGAGTACTTTTATAACACTACTCAAATGTACCAATTTTTACCTTAGATATAATGAAAAATAGGATAGAAGCTGAATTTCCCATACTAAAGACCACTACTTACTTAAATACAGCAGCATCTGGGTTACTCTCTAAATCTGTCTTAGATTTTAGGAAAGATCATGATGAGCAGTTCTTTAAATATGGTAGTAAATTTAAAGACTATCAAAGTGAAATGCTCTCACAAACAAGAGAAGCAGTTGGTAGTTTTTTTACATGTGAGCCCAATCAAATAGCTTTGGTTCAAAATTTCTCTCTAGGTTTTAATACCTTTTTAGAAGGGTTGCCAAAAAAGAGTTTGTTTTTGCTTTTAAAAGGTGATTATCCTTCAATAAATTGGCCTGTTGAAACTAGAGATTTCAAAAGAAACTATATTTCTATTTCAGCAAATTTAGAACAAGATTTAATAGCCGAATTTAAGCGCCAACAACCAGACGTGTTTGCATTTAGTATTGTGCAATATATTTCTGGTATAAAAATAGACTTACAAGTTATAAATACTTTAAAAGCGCAATATCCTGAAACTTTATTTGTAGCAGATGGTACTCAATACTGCGGTACTGAGTCTTTTAATTTTAAAGATTCTGGAATTGATGTTTTGGGCGCCAGTGCATACAAATGGCTTAATGCGGGTTATGGTAACGGATTTTTATTATTTAAAGATGAGGTGCCTAATAAGGTCTTTCCTAAAACTATTGGTTTTAACTCTAGCTTTGGTAAATACAAACAACAGGATAATAGTTTTTTAGGAAGGTTTGAGCCTGGTCATCAAGATACCTTAAACTTTGGAAGCTTAAAAGCTGCATTAACTGTTAGTAATCAAATTGGTGTAGAGAATATAGAACGTTCAATAAAAATCTTATCTACTTCTGCTAAACATCAATTTGAAAAGCATAATTTATTAGATGAAGCTGTGTTAAAACGAAATGCGCATTCTTCAATCTTTAATATTAAAGGTGATGATAAACTATACAATACGCTAATTAAAAATGAGATACTATGTTCGCAAAGAGGTAATGGTATACGTGTTAGTTTTAATTACTTTAATACTGAAAAAGATTTAGAAAAATTAATGAGTGTTATCACAGCTACTCTGTAATACTTACACCTTTCCAAAAGGCTACATAATCTTTAATATCTGAAGCTTTTTCTTTTGGGTTAGGATAATACCATGCAGCATTTTTATTGATGTCCTCATTTACTTTAATAGTGTAATAAGATGCTTCTCCTTTCCAAGGACATACTGTTGTAGTTTCTGATGGTTTTAAGAAGGCGCTATTTACTGAGCTTGGGGGAAAATAATGGTTATTCTCTATAATAATTGTAGAGTTACTTTCAGCAATTACTGTGTTATTCCAAATAGCTTTCATAATCTAAATGTTGAGATTAGTTTTCAATAGAGAAAAGCATAAGCTCTTCATTTTCATATGGTAAGGTAATCATACTCTCAAAATTTAGGCCTAATTTTATTAATAAATTTTGAGATGGCATATTGTGCTTGGAGGTTATAGCAATAACACGATTTAATTTATAGTCCTTAAATCCCGTTTGTAATAACGCACTAGCACTTTCGTAACCATAACCTTGCCCTTCAAAACCCGGTAAAAAAGCAAAGCCAATATCTATACCTTCTAAACCATCACGATCATAAAGACCACAAGCACCAATTTTCTTACCATCGGCTTTTCGTATAACTACATTGTTAGTAAATCCTAACCGCTCAAATTGTGGTAGCATTCGTTCTTTTATGTATGCTTCTGCTTCTGCAATAGACTTTACATTTCTGTCTCCAATAAATTCTAACCACTTAGGAGAATTTAAGAGTTCTAAAATAAATGCTGCATCTTCAACAGCTGTAGGCTTTAATACAAGACGTTCTGTAGCTATTGAAGACATATACTAAGATTTAGTTGGCGTTAAAAATATAGTTCTTATAATACTTGTTTTCATCTGTAAAGTTAGTGACAACTTTAAGTCCAGATTCTTCAGCTAACCACTCTACAACAGCATCTGTATACTTCTGCGATATTTCTGTATGTATACTTTCCCAAGCATTAAAATTTACAGTAAGATCTAAAGCTTTTATATAAACAGTTTGGGCTTCCTTGCTTACCAGGTAACTTTTTGCAGATCCGCTTTCAGGATCATATACTTCCCAATGTAAGAAGTTGTCCACATTAAAATTAGCTTCTAGTTCATTATTAATTCTATGAAGTATATTTTTATTAAATGCCTCTGTAATTCCAGCTTTGTCATTATAGGCATCTAAGATTGTTTGAGGATGTTTTTTTTGATCAAAGCCCATAAAAAGCATATCGTCACCACTCATAACATCTTTTACTTTCGTTAAAAAGTTGATAGCTTGTTCATGAAGTAAATTACCAATGTTGGAGCCTAGAAAAAGGATAACTTTCTTTCTTTTATTGTATTCTGAAATCTTTTCTAAAACTTCAAAGTAAGTACCTTGTTGAGTTTTTACTGAAACCTTTGGAAATTCCTTTGTTAAGCTTTCTTCAAGTTGATCTAAAGCATTTTGGCTTATATCAATTGGCAGATAATCAAAATTTACATTTTGGTCTGATAAATATTTTAAAAGCAATTTAGTTTTCTTGCCATCTCCTGCACCAAGTTCAATTAAATCAAATCCTTCTGGGCTATTAAATTGATTGGCAATAGCAGCAGTGTGAGTGTCTAAAATATTATACTCACAATCTGTGAGATAATATTCTGGCATTGCCATGATATCTTGAAAAAGTTTATCTCCTTTTTTGTCATAAAACCATTTAGAAGATAGGTACTTAGGAAACGCAACTAAACCTTCGTTAACTTCTTTCTCAAATGTAGAGTTGAAGGTTTTTGTATTAGAGTTTGTCATATGTTATGTTGTGGTCTGTAAAAAGAAAGAGTAGTCGTGTTTATTTAGCTAACCTTAATCCTGTATACTGCCATCTTAAATTTGGATGAAAAAAATTACGGTATGTTGGTCGTGTATGTTTAGATGATGTAGCAACAGAACCACCTCTTAACACCTTTTGGCTAACCATAAACTTACCATTGTACTCGCCTAAAGCACCATCTGCTTTTTTATAGTTTGGGTATGGTAAATAAGCACTTTCTGTCCATTCCCAACGCTGTCCCCAATTAAATAAATGTTGAGAGACTTCCCACTCAAACTCTGTTGGTAGTCTTAAGCCTTTAAATTGAGCAAACGCGAATGCCTCATAATAAGAAATATGTGTAAGTGGTGCATTTGGATCTATCTCCTTTAAGCCTTGTAGGGTATAATGTAGCCAAGTATTATTTTCAAAATGCCAATATTGTGGTGCTGAAATATTTTCTGTGCTAAGCCAATCCCAAGCTTCTGCGTGCCATAACAATGCATTTTTATAACCATCTGCCTCCATGAAATCCATAAACTCACCATTGGTAACTAATGTATTGGAAATCTGAAAGGCGTTAATAAATACTTGATGTCTGCCCAATTCATTATCATAGCAAAAATCTTTAGAGTTGTGACCTATGTTATATAACCCTTCATTTACAGAAAGCCATTCTTTATTGTGATTTTCTGCTGTATGCTCTGTAAATGTATTATTGTATTTAGGCAATAAGGGGTTATTACCTAAAATGTATTTTATATCTGTAATTAATAATTCCTGATGTTGCTTTTCGTGATGTATACCAATTTCAACAAGTTCAATTAATTCTTCGGAGTCATTATCTTGTAATAGAAGCTCCATTTGTTTGGTGATATAATGTCTGTATTTATAAATATCATTTACAGTTGGCCTTGAGAGGTTACCTCGATTTGTTCTTACAACACGTTTACCAAAACTTTCGTAATAGCTATTAAAAACAAAACCATAACTATCGTTAAAGCATTCGTAGTTATCTTTAAAAGATTTTAAAATAAACTCTTCAAAAAACCACGTGCTATGACCTAGATGCCACTTTGGTGGAGATACATCTACAATGGGTTGCACCACATAATCTTCAATTTCAAGTGGCTTGCAAATGTTTTCTGTTGTATGTCTAGTTTCTAGGAAGAAATCTAGGATTGTATTTGTAGCTATCATAAAAAAAAGAGTGCAAGCTTTAGGCTTACACTCAAATTTACTAAATATTTTTCAAGACAGTTTTAAACAAAAACTAAAAGTTAAAAGGAACTTTGTACTGAATAGCTCTTGGTTTTCCGCCTAACATTCCAGGTTTCATTTCAGGAATTTGCAATATATTACGCTTTGCTTCTTCTTGTAAATAAGGTTTTCCGCCAGTAACTTCTTTAATTTCAGGTTTCCCTTCTTCATTAATTATAAAAGTTACAATTACTTTAGTGCCTTTATCTTCTGCTTTATATTCTTTTGGAAATTTAAAGTTTTTACCAATGTGTTGTGCTAGCTTTTGATTGAAGCAATTTTTCTTTTTTAACTCGCTTCCAGTACAACCTGGCCAAGTTGGTGGGATTTCTCTCATAGAAACTGTATTTCCAGATACACTAACACCATCTTGGGCAAAGCTCATGCCGCTAATTAAAAATACAACTAGTAATAGTAGGTTTTTCATAGTAAAGTTTTAAATGGCAACAGCACCTTTAATGTGCGGATGCGGATTATAGTTTGTTAACGTAAAGTCATCAAATTTAAAGCCAAAGATATCTTTTACGTCTTTATTAATTTGCATTGTTGGTAATGGTCTACATTCTCTAGAGAGTTGCAGCTCAACTTGTTCAAAATGATTGTTATAAATATGGGCATCACCAAAAGTATGTATAAAATCTCCAGCTTCATAACCACATACTTGAGCTATCATCATAGTAAGTAGGGCATAAGAGGCTATATTAAAAGGCACACCCAAAAATATATCTGCACTACGTTGGTATAATTGACAAGACAGCTTTCCGTCTGCAACATAAAACTGAAAGAAAGCATGACAAGGTGGTAATGCAGCTTTTCCTTTAGCTACATTTTCACTAAAACTTTCAGAAGTATTTGGCATCACACTAGGATTCCAAGCAGAAACTAACATGCGTCTGCTGTTAGGGTTATTTTTTAATGTATCAATTATATCCTTAATCTGGTCTATTTCTTCAGAGTTCCAATTACGCCATTGGTGGCCATACACTGGTCCTAAATTGCCATTTTCATCTGCCCACTCATTCCAGATACGTACGCCGTTATCCTGCAGATACTTAATATTGGTATCTCCATTTAAAAACCATAATAGCTCATATATAATAGATTTTAAGTGAAGTTTCTTAGTAGTAACCATAGGGAAACCTTCACTCAAATTAAATCTCATTTGATAACCAAAAACACTCTTGGTGCCAGTACCAGTACGATCTCCTTTTTGTACGCCTTCTTTTAATACATGGCGCATTATATCATGGTATTGCTTCATTTTAAAGTCTAAGTTTTAGTTATGAGGCTAAAGTATTAAATTAAATTTCAAGGTCTTAATTAGAGTCCTAAAAAATATTATTTACTTATTAACCAATATATTTTAGGATTATCTTAACATTGTTTAGGAAAATATTATAATTTTGTTGAATTGTAATTAATGCTATGAAAACAATACAATATCCATTCGGGAATTTTCATTTATATGAAACTTACTGTCATCTCGATTTAGTTGAGAATAAATTTCTTTCGTTAGAAGAGTGCAAAATCGTTATGAACGATATTAATGACTTTTATAAGAAGAACCCTCACGTAGTTATTTCAGACAGAAAGTTTGCATCTTCAATTGATATAGATGCATACAAGTATGTAAACCATAAACGTATGGTAGGAATAGCTATTGTGACTAGTAAAGAAAATGCTAGTGAAGATTTAATTAAAGAACAAGAAATGTATAAAGGCTCTTTTGCATTCTTTAAAAGTTTAGAAGAAGCAAAAGATTGGGCGGCATCTTTTGTGGCCTATGCAGTTAAATAATAGCTATGTTTAAGAAGATAGATTACGGCTTCGCAACACTTGAGCTTACAGAGCATTACTCTTTTGTAAATTTAAATGAAAACTGTAATATGACGCTTGAGCAGTCTAAAGACATGCTTAAAGACGTGCTTAATCATTTTGGTAAACGTAAATATGTAATTATTGTAGACCGAAAAGAGGAAACAACTATAGATTTAAAATCCTATAAACTTGCTAATCCTAAGCAGGTAATTGGTATAGCCATAGTTTCTAAAGCAGAGAAAATATTTGATCAGCTAATTAAAGAACAGCGTCTTTTTAAAAACTCCTTTGCGTTTTTTAAAACGGTAGATGAAGCTAAAGATTGGGCTGAAAGTTTTGTTGAGCGTTACGGTTAACCTATAATCATTCCTGCTATTGTTGCAGAAAGTAAAGATGCTAGTGTACCGCCAATAAGTGCCTTCATTCCAAATCGCGACAAGGTTTTTCGTTGTCCAGGCGCTAGTGATCCTATACCACCAATCTGTATACCTATTGAAGCAAAATTTGCAAAACCACACAACATATACGTAGCCATGATTACAGACTTTTCGTAGTTGAGACTTAATGCATTTGCAGAATTCTTAAGATCTGCTAATTGTATATACCCAACAAACTCACTTGCAACTAACTTGATACCTAGCAATTGTCCCATTAGAGCAATATCATCTGTAGCTACTCCAATTAACCACATAAGTGGTGCAAATGTATAACCTAGAATAAACTCTAAAGACAACGCATTATAGGTTGTATTGTTTGCTATGACTTCATTTAAAGAAGTAAAGTGCCAATCTATATTTAAAAATGCAATTGTAAATCCGTCAAAACCTGCTGCATATCCAAGAATACCATTTACCATTGCTATAAGAGCTATAAATACTAATAGCATTGCTCCAACATTTGCTGCAAGCTTTAAGCCTTCTGTAGTACCATTTGCTATGGCATCTAAAATATTAGATCCAATCTTGTCTGAGGAAACTTCTACATCTTTGTTAACTTTTTCCTGTTGTGGAAAAAGTATTTTGGAAATAATAATTGCACCAGGTGCAGCCATCACAGATGCAGCGAGAAGGTGTTTGGCAAACTCTAAACGTAAAGCAGGATCATCTCCACCCAAAAACCCTATGTAAGCCGCCAATACGCCACCAGCTACTGTAGCCATACCGCCAACCATGACTAATAAAATTTCAGACTTGGTCATACGTTCTAAATAAGCCTTGATCATTAAAGGTGCTTCAGTTTGACCTAAGAATATATTACCGGCAACACTTAGGCTCTCAGCTCCAGATATACCTAATAATTTTGTTAAGGCCCAAGCCATGCCTTTCACTACTATTTGTATAACACCTAAATAAAATAGGATAGAGGTTAGCGCTGAAAAGAAAATAATTGTTGGAAGTACTTGAAACAAAAAGATGAAGCCAAAGCTGTCTACATCCATCATTCCTCCTAAAAGGAACTCACTACCAGCAGCAGTAAAATCTAAAATCTTCACAAATATTTTGCCTACAAATTCAAAAATACTCTGAACAAAAGATATTTTTAAAACTCCAATTGCAAGAAGAAGTTGTGCGCCTAATCCTACACCAATAGTTTTCCAATTAATAGCTTTTCTATTACTGCTAAATATAAAAGCAATAATAAGTAAGGATAGCATACCAATAGCACCACGCCAAAAGCTATTAAATGTAAAACCTCCATTAGGTATTAATTCTTTAGAGGTATTAACCGGTAAAACTTCTGTTACATTTTGAGAGGTCGCTTTAAAGTTATAGGTATTCTCATTTTCCTTAAAAGATAATTCAGAGTCACTTTCGTAAGTTATTCTAAATCTTCTAATTGTATCTTTTGGTTGAGAATAAAAGAAAACTAACAAATCGTTTTGGAGCATATAATCTCCACTTGCTTCTATATTATTAGCCTCAAGACTGTAGTTAAAACGACCTTCTTTTATTGTTAGGATGTCGTTTTCGCTGTTTATTTGAAATAGCTCTTCTCCTTGTGCATTGGTAACACTTGTAAATTCCCAAGTGTTTTGTATTTGTGCAGATGTAAGATTAGAAAAGGCCAGACATAAGCAAATAATGCTTAAAGAGATGTAGTGTTTCAACATAAATTTAATTTCGTTTAGAAATCTCGTCCCTTAATAGCGCAGCCTGTTCATAGTCTTCTTTGCTAACAGCTTGGTCGAGCATCTTGTTTAATTCCTTGAGAGATAAATTTGAATAATCTGAAGAGCTGCTCGATGATAAAGGTTCATCTGGCATTACACTGTCTAAAATAGTGTCTGCTTCTTCACGTTGTTCTTTTGCAGATTTTGGTTCTGCATTCAGGTAGATACCTGCTTTGTCTAATATATTCTGATATGTAAAAATAGGTGCATCAAACCTAAGTGCTAATGCAATGGCATCACTTGTGCGGGCATCAATTGTTTCCTCTACACCTTGGCGTTCAGAAATTAGGCTAGAGTAAAATACGCCATCAACTAATTTATGAATGATAACTTGTTTAATATTAATCTCAAAACGTTCAGAAAAATTCTTAAACAAATCGTGTGTAAGTGGTCTTGGTGGTTTAATATCCTTTTCTAAAGCTATGGCTATAGATTGTGCTTCAAAAGCACCAATAACTATTGGTAGCTGTTTGTTGCCTTCCTGCTCGTTTAAAATAAGTGCATAAGCACCATTCTGTGTTTGGCTATAGGAAATACCCTTAATGTCCAAGCGGACTAAACTCATGTGATTTCAATTAAAAAGACTGTTTAAAGATAGGCTATACCTAAGTTTAAACAGCCTTAATTTGTGGCACAATTTATAAAAATTATGCGTTAAAGACTTATATTATCTTTATTTTATTGGTTTGCTTTAAATGTTTTAAGCTTCTCAATTAATTTTGGTACAACTTCAAAAGCATCTCCAACAACACCGTAGTCTGCAGCTTTAAAGAAAGGTGCCTCAGGATCGTTGTTAATTACTACTTTAGTTTTAGAGGCATTTATACCTGCTAAATGTTGTATTGCTCCAGAGATTCCTATTGCGATATATAGGTTAGATGCAACTGGCTTTCCAGTTTGTCCTACGTGTTCACTATGTGGTCTCCATCCCATATCCGAAACTGGCTTAGAGCATGCTGTTGCAGCACCTAAAACGTCTGCAAGCTCTTCAATCATACCCCAATTTTCTGGGCCTTTAAGTCCTCTACCTCCAGAAACAACTACTTCTGCATCTGCAATTGTTACTTTGTCTGTAGCTTTATCTACACTTTCTACATTAACTGTAAAATCTTCTGAGCCTAATTCTGGAATAAAATCTTCATTTGTTCCGCTAGCTTCTGTTTCATGTAAACCATAAGCATTTTTAGAAACACCGATTATGGCTCTGCCTGTAGTAATTTCTGTAATGTTAAACGCTTTGTTTGTGAAAGCAGTTCGCTTAACTGTTACAGGAGATGTGTTTTCTGGAAGTGCAACAACGTTAGATGCGTATCCTGCTTCTAAATCTACCGCTAATAATGGCGCTAAGTATTTAGCATTGGCGCTTTGGCTAACTACAATTACTTTAGCATCTTCTTTCTTAGCTGCTTGAGCAAGAGCATCTGCGTAAGCTTCTGCATTAAATTTTTCTAATTTGTCGTTTTTAATGTTTAATACTTTGTCTACACCATAAGTTGCAAGTGTAGAAGTATCTTCGGCATTAAATGCTACGGCTGTAACAGATACGCCTAACATTTTAGCAACTCCTTTAGCGTAAGAAGCTACTTCTAAAGCGGTCTTTTTAAATTGACCTTGTTCTGATTCTGTATATACTAAAACTGACATGTTTTTATTTTATAAGTTAAAATGAATAATGATAAAATTGTAAACTACAATTATATCACCTTAGCTTCATTATGTAATAAGTCTACAAGTTGGTCTAAGTTGTTTGCTTCAACAAGTTTAACAGCACCTTTAGGGGCAGGCTTTTCAAACTTTACGGCTTGAGTTTCTTTAGACGCTCCAGTAGGTTCAACTACATTTAATGGTTTTTTACGAGCCATCATAATACCTCTCATATTAGGAATACGTAAATCACTTTCTTCAACTAAACCTTTCTGGCCACCAACTACTAAAGGTAATTTAGCAGAAAGTGTTTCTTTACCACCATCTATCTCTCTTGTAGCAGTTGCAGTTTCGCCATCTATTTCTAAACCAGTACAGGTATTTACAAAGTTAGCATCTAATAATTTTGCTAACATTCCTGGTACCATTCCACCATTATAATCTATAGACTCACGTCCTGCAATAATTAGGTTGTAATCACCATCTTTTGCTACAGCAGCTATTTCTTTAGCAACTTGGTAACCATCTAAAGCAGGAGTGTTAACACGTATTGCAGTGTCTGCACCAATTGCTAAAGCTTTTCTTAATGTAGGTTCTGTTTCTGGTCCGCCAACGTTAATAATGTCTACACTGGCACCTTGCTTTTCTTTAAACCACATTGCGCGAGTTAAACCAAATTCATCATTAGGGTTTATTACAAATTGTACACCATTGGTATCAAACGTTGTGTCGCCATCTGTGAAATTGATCTTAGACGTAGTGTCTGGCACGTGGCTTATACATACTAGAATTTTCATATATAATAGACTGTTTTTTAAACTAATTTTATTGTGATGCGAATATACTAAATTGAAATGAAAAATGCTATGCGCGCATAATAAAATATTCTATTTTATAATACATCGATATTCATTGTTATTGCTATTTTTGTTGACCTTAAAATGCATGATAGTTTTACTATCTCAATTTGACATTTATATAATATGAGAGAAATACAATTTAGAGAAGCCGTTTGCGAAGCAATGAGCGAAGAAATGCGTGCAGATGAAAGCGTCTTTTTAATGGGTGAAGAAGTAGCAGAGTACAATGGTGCTTACAAAGCCTCTAAAGGCATGTTAGATGAGTTTGGCGCTAAGCGCGTTATAGACACACCAATTTCTGAACTTGGTTTTGCTGGTATAGCAGTAGGATCTGCAATGAATGGTAATAGGCCAATTGTAGAGTTTATGACCTTTAATTTCTCTTTGGTTGGTATAGATCAAATAATAAACAACGCTGCTAAGATGCGACAAATGTCTGGCGGTCAATTTAATATTCCTATTGTATTTAGAGGTCCTACAGCTTCTGCCGGTCAATTAGGCGCTACGCATTCTCAAGCTTTTGAGAGTTGGTATGCAAACTGTCCTGGTTTAAAAGTGGTTGTACCATCTAATCCTTATGATGCTAAGGGCTTACTTAAAGCGTCTATTAGAGATGACGATCCAGTTATTTTTATGGAAAGCGAGCAAATGTATGGTGATAAAGGTGAGGTTCCAGAAGAGGAATACACTATCGAGTTAGGGAAAGCAGATATTAAGCGTGAAGGAGAGCATGTAACTATTGTTTCTTTTGGTAAGATTATAAAGCAGGCTTATGAAGCAGCAGAGGTTTTAGCTAAAGAAGATATTTCTTGTGAGATTATAGATTTAAGAACGGTTCGTCCTTTAGATTTTGATGCCATATACAAGTCTGTTAAAAAAACTAACAGATTAGTTATTCTAGAAGAAGCTTGGCCATTTGGTAATATTTCTTCTGAAATTGCATACAGAGTGCAAGAAGAAATTTTTGATTTCCTTGATGCACCAATCATAAAAATAAATACAGCAGATACACCAGCACCATACTCACCAGTTCTTTTAAAAGAATGGTTGCCAAACAGTGATGATGTTGTAGCAGCTGTGAAAAAAGTGATGTACAAGTAATACAAGGTTATTAAATCTTGACATTCTGTTTAGGGATAAAACACTGGTTGTTTTTTTTACTGTATATAAGTAAATAATTTTATAGAGATGAAAGGTTTTTAAAATTTAAAGACCAAGTAATCTTCTAAAAGTAATGATGAGATACAGTTTAATTTTTTGTTTTAGTTTATTTACACTGTCTGTGTTAGCTCAAACTAAAGCTAGTGGTGAGGTTTTTGACTCTAACGGAGAACCTGTCCCTTTTGCTAATG
>NZ_PAZX01000017.1:0-49447 GCF_002716225.1 Croceibacter sp.
AATGATGAGAATAACAATGGTATCCAGGATGCAGGCGAGCTAGGCTTGCCAGGAGTTGATGTCGTGATCACCGATATGGATGGAAACATCCAGACGGTTGTGACTGACGCCAATGGTAACTGGACAGCGACAGTTGTCGAGGGAGATGCTACTGTGGATGTTGACGAGACGACCTTGGAGGATGGTTCAGTACTTACCACGGCAGGTTCAGATCCTGAGACTGTCACTGTGATAGCAGGTGAGAATACAGCAACGACAGACGATGGTTATACATTCACAGCAACAGTATTCGGTCACGTATTCGAGGATACTAATAACAATGGTATCCAAGATGCAGGCGAGATTGACCTTGCAGGAGTAGATGTAATTATTACTGATTCTACAGGAACTACATTTACTGTAACTACAAATGGGATGGGTAATTGGGTAGCATTAGTCACTGCAGGATCAACTACGATAGATGTAGATGAGTCATCCTTACCTGACGGTTATATTTTAACTACAATAGGCTCAGACCCTGAAACAGTAATTGCAATTGCAGGTACTTCTACAGGTAGTACAGAAGATGGTTATTACCTACCAGATGGAACTGTAACTGGTCACGTATTCGAGGACACCAACAACAATGGTGTACAGGATGCGGGCGAGATAGACCTTGCAGGAGTGGATGTTGTGATTACAGAAGCAGATGGAACAACTCAAGTGGTTACTACAGATGCAGACGGAAACTGGACAGCTACAGTAGCTGCAGGCACAACTACGGTAGATGTTGATGAGACAACGCTTCCGGCAGGATATGAATTGACGACGATAGGCTCAGATCCAGAAACGGTAACAGTACCAAGCAACGGTACGGTATCAACTACAGAAGATGGTTATTACCTGCCAGATGGAACTGTAACTGGTCACGTATTCGAGGACACCAACAACAATGGTGTACAGGATGCGGGAGAGATAGACCTTGCAGGAGTGGATGTTGTGATTACAGAAGCAGACGGAACAACTCAAGTAGTTACTACTGATGCAGACGGAAACTGGACGGCTACAGTAGCTGCAGGCACAACTACGGTAGATGTTGATGAGACGACGCTTCCGGCAGGATATGAATTGACGACTATAGGCTCAGATCCAGAAACGGTAACAGTACCAAGCAACGGTACGGTATCAACTACAGAAGATGGTTATTACCTACCAGAATCTACAGGAACTATATCTGGACATGTATATGAAGATACTAATGGAAATGGTGTTCAAGATGTAGGAGAACCTAATTTAGAAGGTGTTTCAGTTATAATTACAGATAACAATGGTGATGTTACAACAGTAGTTACAGACGTAGATGGTAATTGGATATCAACTCAATTACCAGAAGGTGATGCTACATCAGATATTGATGAAGCTACGTTACCAACATGTTCTAATGGAGTAGATTATAGTATGACTGAAGGTACAGATCCGACGACAACGACCGTTATAGCTGGTCAAAACGTATTTAGTGATAACGATGGTTATGAGCCACCTGCAAGCATAGTATTAGAGAAAATAGATATTCTACCAATAGAAGATACTAATGCAAATGGTATTTTAGATGCAGGTGATACTATTAACTATATGTTTATTGTAACTAATACTGGTTGTTCAGAATTAACAGATGTTACAGTTGTTGATTTAGACCCGAATGTAAGTGTAGTTGGAAATCCAATAACTTTACAACCAGGTGAATCTAACAATACCATAACTGGTACATATATCATCACACAAGATGATATTGATTTAGGATCTTTTGAAAATAGTGCAGCTGTGGATTCAATGAACCCTGCTGGAGATGTTATATCAGATAATCAATCTGATGACCCAGATACAGCAGATGATAATGACTCAACAGTTACTGTTTTAGATCAAAACCCAGCATTAACGTTACTAAAAGTTGGTACTTATGTAGATGTTAATGATAATGGTCCAGATGTAGGTGATCAAATTATATATACATTTACAGTTGAAAATACTGGTAATGTTACATTGTTTGACGTAACTATTGAAGATGACTTGGTAACTGTAACAGGTGGACCAATTACATTAGAAATTGGCGAAATAGATGATTCGACATTCCAAGCTATATATATAGTTACACAAGCTGATATAGATGCTGGACAAGTTGAAAACATTGCTACTGCTAGAGGTGAAAGTGGTGAAGGCGTTGTGGTAGTTGATGTTTCAGATGATCCAACGAATCCAAACAGTAATACAGATGACCCAACAGTTACACCTTTAGAACCATTAGATGATTTAATAATCTATAACGGTGTTTCTCCAAACGGAGATGGTATAAATGATGCATTTACAATTAGAGGAATTGAAAACTTCCCAGATAATACATTAAGTATTTATAACCGTTGGGGTGTTGAAGTTTATAATGTAGATGGCTACGGTCAAAATGGTAATAAGTTTGTGGGAATAAGCGAAGGTAGAGTAACTATCGAGCAAGACAGACAATTACCTGTAGGTACTTACTTCTATGTTCTTAAGTACACTAATAGTATTACAGGACAAGAAAATAAGAAAGCTGGTTATTTATATATTAACAGATAATAAGGTTTAAAATATTTCGGTAGTCAATTGGCTACCGAAATAAAATATTAAATATATGAACAAGAAATCTCTAATCATTGTTTTACTACTTCTTGTAGGTGTAGGTATTTTTACCTCAAATGCGCAACAAGATGCACAGTACACTCAATACATGTATAATACTATTAGTGTAAATCCAGCTTATGCTGGTTCTAGAGGTGTAATGAGTATAGTTGGTCTACATAGAAGTCAATGGGTAGGTTTAGACGGTGCACCTAGAACACAAACTATTTCGGCACATACACCATTAAATAGAAGTAAAGTTGGATTAGGTCTTAATGTAACTAATGATGAAATAGGACCATCTACAGAAACTTATTTCGACGGTATTGTTAGCTACACTATTAACACATCATATAGAGGAAAGTTGAGTTTTGGTTTAAAAGCTGGAGCGCACCTACTAAATATAGACTATACAAAGTTAAGTTTTGAGAATAGTGATCCTACAGCTCAAAACAATGTAGATAATAGATTTGCACCTCAAGTTGGAGCTGGTGTATACTATCACACAGATAAATTTTACTTAGGCTTAAGTGTACCAAATTTCTTAAAAACTGAACATTATGATACCAGTGATAATAGTATAGACTCATCTTCTTCAGAAATAGCAGATGAACGTTTAAATTACTATTTAATAACAGGATTAGTTTTAGATTTAAATGATGATATTAAATTTAAACCAGCAGTTTTAGGTAAAGTAGTAGCTGGAGCTCCTTTGCAAGTAGATATTACAGCTAACTTTATGTTTTATGAAAAACTAACTTTAGGAGCAGCTTATAGATGGAGCGCTGCATTTAGTGGTTTAGTAGGATTTCAAGTAACAGACTCTATGTTTATTGGCTTTGGATATGATGGTGAGACAACAAGATTATCTGAATACAATGACGGTAGTTATGAAATTATGGCAAGATTTGAATTGAAGAAAAGCTATGATAGAATGTTAACACCTAGATTCTTTTAATACCTATCTGAAACAAAATGTCTAAAGGAACACATTATCTTATGAAGAATACTTTACTACATACACTCTTTTTTTCTTGTTTTCTCTTAATTTCAGTTTTAGGACAAGCACAAGAAAAACAATTAGAAAAAGCAGATCAGAAATATGATCGCTATGCATTTATTGATGCACAAAAAATATATTTGAAAGTTGCTGAAGAAGGCTATAGGAGCCCTCAGTTATTTAAAAGATTAGGAAATTCATATTATTTTAATGCAGAGTTTGAAGATGCTGCCAAATGGTATGGAGAATTAATGAAAGATGCTACTAATGATGTGGAGTCTGAATATTACTTTAGATATTCTCAATCACTAAAAGCATTAGAGAAGTATGACGAAGCAGATAAATGGATGATGAAGTTTAACACCTTTAGCTCTAAAGATGATAGAGCTTATCTGTTTACAGAACAACCAGATTATTTAAGAGAGATAAACTATAATTCAGGTAGTTATGAGATTACTAGAACTGCTATAAATTCAACTTACTCAGATTTTGGAACCGCTTTTAGTGAAAACAAACTTGTTTTTGCCTCTTCTAGAGATACTGGAGCTTTTATAAAACGTATTTATGAATGGACAGGAGATCCTTTTTTAGATTTATATGAGGTTTCAATAAACCCTGCGAATGGTGAACTTTCTGAAGTTAAAAAGTATAAAGGAAATCTCAACTCAATTTTCCATGAATCAACTCCAGCCTTCACAAAAGACGGTAATACAGTTTACTTTACTAAAAATAATTACAATAATGGTAGTTACAGAGAAGATGAGAAAGGGACAAACAAGCTAAAATTATATAAAGCAACACGTTCTTCTGATTCTAAAGATTTTGGGACACCTAAAGAAATGCCATTTAATAGTGATGAGTATTCAACAGCACATCCTACGTTAAGTCCAGATGAGAAAAAATTATTCTTTTCATCAGACATGCCAGGTAGTGAAGGCCTCTCAGATATTTGGGTAGTAGATATTCTTTCAGATGGTTCATATAGTGAACCAAGAAATTTAGGAGAAGGAATAAATACAGCAGGAAGAGAAACGTTTCCATTTATGACAGCTAGTGGTGATATGTATTTTGCATCAGATGGTCACATTGGTTTAGGAGGACTAGATATCTTTGTCACTAATGTTACAGATGCAGAAACAATTTCAGAAATAATAAATATTGGAGAACCAGCTAATAGCTCAAGAGACGATTTTGCTTTTGTGATTGATGAAGACACAAAATTTGGATATTTATCTTCAAATAGAAATGGAGGCTTAGGTGATGATGATATTTATAGATTTAAACAATTAAAGGAACATAAACTATTTTGCGAGGTTATCGTAATGGGAGTTGTAGTAGATAAAGATTCTGGCCAATTAATTCCTGGAGCAAAAGTTTCTTTAGTAGATGGTAATAACAATGTAATTAAAAGCCTTACAGTTGGAGATCGTGCTAATTATGCATTTGTTACAGAATGTGAAACGCAGTATTTCTTAAGAGCTACTAAAGAAGATTATATTGGCGATGAAAAATTATTTACCACTCCAACAGAAAGCCAAATGGTTGAACTAGACTTAATGCTAGAAAAGGAAATTGTAAAAGCTGAAGTTGGTGATGATATAGGTAAATTATTAAAATTAGAACCTATTTATTTTGACTTTGATAAACATAATATTAGACCAGACGCAGCAGTTGAGTTAGCTAAGGTAATAGCTGTAATGAATGAATATCCAGAAATGAAGATAGATGTTAGGTCTCACACAGATAGTAGAGGTAAAGACGACTATAATATGAGATTGTCTGAACGAAGAAATAAATCTACAATTAATTATATAGTAGAGCGTGGCGGAATATCTAGAGATAGATTAACAGGAAGAGGATATGGAGAATCTGAGTTAATTAACGAGTGTGCTAATGGTATACCTTGCTCTAGAGAGAAACACGAGTTAAACCGTAGATCTGAATTTAGAATTGTTCAAATTTCAGAAGAGTAAAACAAACCTTAATGAAATTATAAAAAAACACCCTTATATTTTAAGGGTGTTTTTTTATAGGAATATCCTAAACCCTTTTTCGTATTTTTGATCGCATATGAGTAAAATAAAAGAAGAACAAGTTATTCTTGTAAACCAAAATGATGAGCAGATAGGCTTAATGGCCAAGATGGAAGCTCATGAAAAAGCATTATTGCACCGTGCATTTTCAGTATTTGTATTTAATAAAAATGGTGAACTTATGTTGCAACAAAGAGCACTACACAAATACCATACGCCAGGATTATGGACAAATACGTGCTGTAGTCATCAAAGAGAAGGAGAGACAAATATTGCTGCAGGAAAAAGAAGATTACAAGAAGAAATGGGTTTTAGTACAGATTTAAAAGAATCCATCTCTTTTATTTATAAAGCTCCGTTTGAAAATGGGCTTACAGAACACGAATATGACCATATCTTAATAGGTGAATTTAATGATAAGCCAAATATAAACCCAGATGAAGTGGCAGCTTGGAAATGGGCTTCATTAGAGGATATTAAAATAGATATGAAAGAAAACCCAGACCTGTACACGGCTTGGTTTAAAATTATCTTCGATAAATATTATGACCATATAACATAATGAAATTAACCGTACATAGGAAGGCTCACTTTAATGCCGCACACAGATTATTTAGGAAAGACTGGAGTGATAAGAAAAACAATGAAGTATTTGGAAAATGTAGTAACCCAAATTATCACGGTCATAACTATGAGTTAATTGTATCGGTTACAGGAAATGTTGATCCTGAAACAGGTTTTGTTATAGACTTAGGACAATTAAAAGATCTTATTTATAAAGAAATAGAGGTGCCTTTTGATCATAAAAATCTTAATGTAGAAGTAGAAGAGTTTAGAGACCTTATTCCAACTGCAGAACATATTAGCTATGTTATCTATCAAAAGTTACGAAAGCATATAGATAGTTCAAAAGAGCTAGAAATCACATTATACGAAACACCAAGAAATTTTGTAACCTACTCAGGATCTTAATTTAAATTTTAGGCATAACATAGTTTAAGAATACTTAAATAAGATTACTTTTGCACAAAATATGTAATTATGGCTAGCAAAAGACAATTAAAGAAAGACTTAAATAATGCATTTGGAGAAATTATCGAAACCTCTCTAATTTGGCAAAACTATAATCCTACGGCAGATAGTAAAGAAGCAGAAGCTATTGTTGATGATTCTATCACTGCTTTCGATGAGTTAAACGCTAAAGTTAATGAGCGTAACGTAGAAAATCCAAAGGCACACTACAAAACTATAAATCAAGATTTCAACACTAAAGCTAACGCGTTAGTAGACCGTCTTAACAAACTATAGTATATTCAATTAGTTTAAAAGCTTTAACCTCTCAAGATATTGTACTCCTGAGAGGTTTTTTATATTTGTATTATGAGTGATAATCCTTCCAAAAGATATGCGCAACGAGGTGTTTCTGCCTCGAAAGAAGATGTGCACAACGCAATAAAGAATGTAGACAAAGGCCTTTTTCCAAAAGCATTCTGCAAAATTGTACCAGACCATCTAACTGCCAGTAAAGAACATTGTTTAATTATGCACGCAGATGGAGCAGGAACTAAGTCTTCTTTAGCATATATGTACTGGAAAGAAACAGGAGATATTAGCGTCTGGAAAGGTATAGCTCAAGACGCATTAATTATGAATATTGATGATTTACTTTGTGTAGGTGCTGTTGATGATATCATGTTATCATCAACAATAGGTAGAAATAAAAACCTAATACCTGGAGAAGTTATTTCTGAAATTATTAATGGTACAGAAGAGCTTTTAAAAGAATTAAAAGAGTTTGGAGTTAATATTCATTCTACTGGTGGAGAAACAGCAGACGTTGGTGACTTGGTGCGTACCATTATTGTAGACTCTACAGTAACAGCGAGAATGAAGCGTGAAGATGTTATAGATAATGCCAATATAAAACCAGGAGACGTTATTGTAGGATTATCATCATTTGGTCAAGCCACATATGAGAAAGAATATAATGGTGGTATGGGTAGTAATGGATTAACTAGTGCCAGACACGATGTATTTGGAAATTACTTAGCTATAAAATACCCAGAAAGTTATGATGAAGCTGTTCCAAACGATTTAGTTTATTCTGGTTCTAAAACACTTACAGATTCTATATCAAACAGTCCAATTAATGCAGGTAAACTTGTTTTATCACCTACAAGAACTTATGCGCCAATAGTAAAAGCTTTATTGGCAAAGTACTCAAACAAAGATATTCACGGTATGGTGCATTGTAGTGGTGGTGCACAAACCAAAATTTTACATTTCATAGACAATTTACATATTGTAAAAGACAATATGTTTGAGATTCCTCCATTATTCAAGACTATTCAGGAAGAAAGCAAAACAGATTGGAAAGAAATGTATCAGGTCTTTAATATGGGACACCGTATGGAAATTTACCTACCTCAAGAAATTGCTGAAGATGTTATTAAAATTTCTGAATCATTTAATGTAGATGCTAAAATTATAGGTAGAGTAGAAGCGTCAGATTCAAAAAAACTGACAATTATCTCCGAGAAGGGTACTTTTGACTATGAATAGCATATGTTGAAATGTTAATTTTAACTTTATTTTAAGAGAAAAGTCGCTATATTCAAAATATTATCTTAATATTGGAGCGTTAATCTCTTGAAAATGAACCTTAAAAAGTATAACTACCTTTTTCTTGGCCTTTTATTTACGGTTACTATTCTTGCTGCAATTTTAGATGGCGGTTTTTGGTTGCGTTTCTTTTGGGCGCTTTCTATGATTTTATTTTATGGTATTTACAGCCAATATTCACGAGATACTAAATGGTCTAGTGAGTTAATGTTTCTATTTTTCTTTTCGGGAAATGTTTTTGCCATTTTTTACGAATCCTGGTATTTTTCAGAATTAACCTTACTTTCATTTTGTGGCGCGTATGCCTCACTAATTGCTTACTTATACAAGAGAAAAGGCGCAAACTCTATAGATAGTAGCTTTAAACCATATTTTATAGGTGCTTTTCTTATAAATGCCTTGTTGGTAGTTGCACTATTAGTAATTCTATCAAAATATTTTGAAAGTTCACTTTTACTGCCAATATTTATTATATACTTTTTATTAATACTTTCCTTAATAGGTCTGGCGTTTTTACACTTTAACTCCGTCGCAAGTTTAAATTCACTTTTTTTGTTAGGCTTTGTGCTATCAATAGTCTTAGCAGATTTATTACGATTTATAGATCAATATTACTATTCCTCTGTATATGTAAAAATTTGTGCAGTTGTTATTTATAGTTTTGGATACTTATTAGCTTACGCTAGGTTAACTTTTTTGGCAAAAGAAAAGAAAGAGTCTTATATATCATTTTCTAAGTCAAAGCCTTTAAAAGTTAAGGAAGAGTAGTTGTTTTTTAATATCTTAAACTTAGGCAAAATATAGCGGTTGCAAAAAGGAGCATTGGGATGTTTAGTGTAGTAATCTCTAATAGATTCTCTACTTTCCTTAAAACTTTCAAGTTTAAGAATTTTGGTAATATATGCTTTGTTGTCTTCACGTTTTAAATCTTCAAGTAAACGTTTAATATATGGCTTGTCATTTAAACTATAATAGTACACGGCACTTCTATATTTATCTCTGAAACTATGATCCTTAGTAGATGCGTGTGTGTTTAAATGAACCATTATTAAGTCTTTAAGACTAATTTCTGAAGGATTAAAGCTTACGATAACCGCTTCAGAAAAATTTGAAAAAGGAGATGTAGAGGCTATATAGCCCTGTAAAACTTTGTGTACGCCTTTAAGCTGTTTAAAAACGGCTTCTGTACACCAATGGCATCCACCACCAAAACCAAATTTTAATAGAGTACTCATAGTATTTTAGTCATCAGCATAAAGATAGCTTACAATTAATGTTGGAAATGTTAAGCAGAATAAGTACAATTTAAAGCTCAAAAATATTATATCAAATAGATTTGTACCTCAAAATAAATCGGTTAAAATATTGTAAATTCGCAGTCCTTAGAGAATAGACCATGTTAGAGAAATTAAATATAGTAAAACAACGTTTTGATGAAATAAGTGATCTTATTATTCAACCAGATATTATTTCAGATCAAAAACGTTATGTAGAGCTTACCAAAGAATATAAGGATCTTAAGAAACTTATGGATGAGCGTGAAAACTACATTAGAGTTACAAATCGCATTGAAGAAGCAGAGGAAATTATTGCCGATGGTAGTGATCCAGAAATGTCTGAAATGGCTAAAATGCAACTTGATGAGGCAAAATCTGAATTGCCAGCTTTAGATGATAAAATTAGAATGATGCTTATCCCTAAAGATCCAGAAGATTCTAAGAATGCTGTTGTGGAAGTGAGAGCAGGTACTGGAGGAGATGAAGCTAGTATTTTTGCAGGAGATATTTATAGAATGCTTACTAAATTTTGTGAGAGCAAAGGTTGGAACTGCAGTACTGTCGATTTTAGCGAAGGTACAAGCGGTGGTTTTAAAGAAATTCAATTTGAAGTTTCCGGAGACGATGTTTACGGTACTTTAAAGTATGAGGCAGGTGTGCACCGTGTACAACGTGTGCCACAAACAGAAACGCAAGGTAGAGTACATACAAGTGCTGCCACTGTAATGGTATTTCCAGAAGCAGAAGAGTTTGATGTAGAAATAGATCCAAAAGATGTAAGAATAGATTATTTCTGTTCTTCTGGTCCTGGAGGACAATCTGTAAATACTACATACTCTGCAGTACGTTTAACTCACGAACCAACAGGTTTAGTAGCACAGTGTCAAGATCAAAAATCGCAACATAAAAATAAGGAGAAAGCTTTTAAAGTGTTACGTTCTAGACTGTATGATTTAGAGCTTGCTAAAAAGCAAGAAGAGGATGCTGCTAAACGTGGTAGTATGGTGACAAGTGGAGACCGTAGTGCAAAGATTAGAACATACAACTATGCGCAAGGCCGTGTAACAGATCACCGTATTAATCTTACAATATATGATCTTCAAAATATTATAGATGGAGACATACAACGTATTATTGATGAACTAAGATTAGTTGAGAATACAGAAAAATTGAAAGAAACAGGAGAGATGTTTTAATATAAAACTCTATGAAGATTGAAAGCTTAATTTCAGAAATACATAAAAAAAAATCATTTCTCTGTATAGGATTAGATGTCGATTTAAATAAGATTCCTAAACATTTATTAGAAACAGAAGATCCAATTTTTGAGTTCAACAAAGCTATAATAAATGCAACGCACCATCTTGCAGTTGCCTATAAACCTAATACTGCTTTTTACGAAGCTTATGGTATAAAAGGATGGCAATCTTTAAAGAAAACGATTGATTATCTTAACGATAACCATCCGGAAATCTTTACAATAGCAGATGCTAAGCGTGGAGATATAGGTAATACATCTTCAATGTATGCCAAAGCCTTTTTAGAAGATTTAAATTTTGACTCGGTTACTGTGGCGCCATATATGGGTAAAGACTCGGTTGAGCCTTTTTTAGCTTTTAAGGAGAAGCATACTATATTACTAGCACTTACTTCAAACCAAGGTGCTTTCGATTTTCAATCAATAAATAATACAGACAACCAACCACTTTATAAGAGCGTTTTAAAGACCTCAAAGACTTGGCAAAACAGTGAAAATTTAATGTATGTTGTTGGTGCAACAAAAGCAGAGTACCTAAAAGATATACGTGCAATTTTACCAGAAAGCTTCTTACTTGTGCCAGGTGTAGGAGCTCAAGGCGGTAGTTTAGAAGATGTTTGTAAATTTGGAATGACCAAAAATATAGGCCTTTTGGTAAACTCATCTAGAGGGATTATTTATGCATCACAAGATCAAGATTTTGCTAC
Source organism: Croceibacter sp. (assembly GCF_002716225.1). NCBI lineage: Bacteria > Pseudomonadati > Bacteroidota > Flavobacteriia > Flavobacteriales > Flavobacteriaceae > Croceibacter > Croceibacter sp. Next base: position 11,529 of record NZ_PAZX01000017.1, read on the forward strand.
CAAGGCAATGTTAAAAGCAGAGGCTTTACAGCGCGATATGGCCACACAAATAAATCAATTTACATAGTATGAAAACTTTTAATTTAGAAGAATATATACGTGATGTAAAAGACTTTCCTAAAGAAGGTGTTCTTTTTAAAGATATTACACCTTTATTAAACCATCCTCAAGCTAGCGAACAATGTTTGCAAGAATTACTGGATTTAATAGGAGATCTAAAGATAGATAAGGTTGTGGGAATTGAGTCGCGTGGTTTTTTTTATGGAACATTATTAGCTAAAGAATTAAATGCTGGTTTTGTGCCAGTTAGGAAGCCAGGTAAGTTGCCATATAATACAAATTCTGAAACCTATGATTTAGAATATGGTACAGACACCTTGGAGATTCATAAGGATGCCATTAAAAAAGGTGACAAGGTATTGTTGCATGATGATGTTCTAGCAACTGGAGGAACTGCTAAAGCTGTAGTTAATCTTATTGAAAGCTTGGGTGGAGAAGTTGTACAATGTAACTTCTTAATGATTATAAGTTTTTTAAAGGGTAGTGAGAAGCTTAAAGACTATAATGTAGCTTCTGTACTTAGTTACTAATCCTCCAAGGCATTTTTTGTAACCCATAATCTAAAACCAAACACGGCTTTTTGTAAAAGTGTTGCTTTTGTGAGATCTAACTCTTGTTTGCTGTAGCTAGGTAAGAACTTCTTATTAAACTTAGCTAATTTTTTAAAAAACATCTTTTTCATGTAATAAAGTTACAAAATATTACAGACTATTTTAAAATTTCAACCACTGTGCGCGCTACAGTAATTGAAGGTTTTGTAATTGTTAGTCACATACTTAAAAGATCAATAATAAAATAAATAAGAGCTGTCATAATACTTTTTTTTTTGGTTAGCTAAACACATCTTTTGCGTTTGTCTTTTGAAGATATGTAGTAATAATCCTTCATTACAAACTTTTGAATAACTATTATTCTATTTGACTGCTAATTTGTAAGTAAAAAAATACATTGTATTTCGATATGAATACACGCTTCTTAAATTATGTTTTAATATGTAATGTATTTTGATCCTTTTGCAAGTAAACTGTTATAATTGCAGGGTGCTTTTAATCACTTTTTAAATTACCAAGGGCTATTGCATTTAAAAAGTAGGTGTTTTCTGGGGTTCTATTTTTCAGGAATAAAAAAACGTCTTCCATTTAAAAGGAAAACGTCAGTGTTTTTACAATTAAAATATGTTATTTAAACTCTTCAGAAAGTAGTCTGGCCATTTGTCTTACATTCCAAATTGGGTAAATCATTTCGCCACGTTTTCTTACAATGGGTAATTTTACGCTGTAATCTTCTTCGTTTTCAAGTTTTAGCAAAACGTAAAGCGCATCGTAGTATCGTTTGCGGTCATCTATATTAATCACTTTAAAAGGTGTGTGTTCATTTTGCATTAAAGATATCATTTGGTCACAACGAGGACACTCATCTTTTGTAAAGACCACTAGGTCATTGTCTAAAAGCATAACAAAATCTTGTAATTCGGGGTCATCTTCAAACTCAACTGTAAGATTTTTTTCCTTATCGTTTACAACTAATAGGTGCGTGTAAGAAGATGTTTCATTTTTTAGAGGTATTAATGTTATCATTTCAACTTGCGCGTTAGCGGGAATATCTTTAATAATTGGTCTGTCACTACTTCTTCTATAGCCAACACCATCAATCTTGAGAAATACATTCAGGTTAGAGTTGATATTATTTTTAACAGAAATGATAGTTCGTTTTGGTTGTACGTCTTCAATTAATGTTACGCGATCATCTTCAAATTGACCATAACCGGTTGAAAATATACAGAATATTATTAGTGTTAGTAATAGTTTCATTAATACGTTTAATTTTGAAAAAGTAAATTTAGGCTTTACTGCTTGATGTAAATGTTATCCTTTATTTTTGTTCAACAAGAATGCCAAACTTTAAATAGCAGTAAAAATAGAATATGGAATTAAAACTCACCAAACCCATTTGTTTTTTTGATCTCGAGACAACAGGTGTAAATGTAGCTAATGATAAAATTGTAGAAATTTCTATACTTAAAGTATTCCCAAACGGTAATAAAGAAAGTAAAACCTGGTTGGTTAATCCAGAGCGACCGATTCCTGCAGAAACTACAGCTGTTCACGGCATAACAGATGAAAAGGTTGCTAATGAGCCAACCTTTAAAGAGTTATCTTCTTCTATATATGAAATGATAAAAGGATGTGATCTTGGCGGTTTTAATAGTAATAGGTTCGATATACCATTGTTGGCAGAAGAGCTTTTTAGAGCAGATATAGATTTTGATATGAAAAACTCTTCTGCAGTCGATGTGCAGACTATTTTTCATAAAATGGAACAACGTACACTAGTAGCTGCTTATAAATTTTACTGTGACAAAGACCTAACAGATGCTCACTCTGCAGCAGCAGATACTGAGGCAACTTACGAGGTTTTAAAAGCGCAACTAGATAAATATCCAGATCTACAGAATGATACAAAGTGGCTAGCAGAGTTTAGTTCAAGAAAACGTTTTGCAGATTTTGCTGGGTTTATAGCTTACAATAAAGATGGTGCAGAAACATTCTCTTTCGGAAAGCATAAAGGAAAACTTGTTGAAGATGTTTTAGAAAATGAACCAGGTTATTTTGGGTGGATACAAAATGCAGATTTTCCTCTTTATACTAAAAAGGTGCTAACTGCAATTAAATTAAGAAGCCTAAACAATAAACTCTCTTAACTATGAAAATAATTTGCATAGGCCGTAATTATACAGATCATATTGCAGAGTTAAATAATGAGAAACCTACAGATCCTGTAGTATTTCTTAAACCAGATACAGCAATACTATTAAAGAAACAACCTTTCTTTATTCCAGATTTTTCTTCAGACGTGCATTATGAGGTAGAGGTATTGGTAAAGATTAATAGAATAGGGAAGCATATAGAAAAAGAATTTGCTCATAAGTATTATGATGAAATTGGACTAGGAATAGATTTTACTGCTCGAGACCTACAGAAAAAATTAAAAGAAAAGGGCTTGCCTTGGGAGAAAGCAAAAAGTTTTGATGGTGCAGCTGTAATTGGAGATACGTGGATAAATAAATCTGAAATAGAGGATATTAATAATTTAAACTTTACCTTAGAGAGGAATGCTCAAGTAGTACAAAAAGGAAACACAAGTTTTATGCTTTGGAAGATAGATGAACTTATAGAATATGTCTCCAAGTATTTTACTTTAAAGATTGGAGATGTTATATTTACCGGAACACCATCTGGTGTGGGAAAAGTAAATCCTGAAGATAAATTAAAGGGCTTTATAGAAGATAAGCAGATATTTAATATTAAAATAAAATAGTATGTACAACCTAAACGATATAAAGGATATTGCAAATGGTGATCAGGAGTTCTTAAGAACACTTATAAAGACGTTTATTGTTGAGGTGCCGCCAGATGCTAATGGTCTTTCTGAAGCCGTAGAAAACGGAAATGCAGCCTTGGCATACCAATATGCGCATAAGCTAAAGCCTAACTTAAAATCTTTTGGTTTAAACCTAGATTTTGAGATTGGTGTAATAGAGAATTGGTCTGAGCGAAAAACAGAGCAGGAAAATGCGGCTAAAGCATCTTTAGCAATAAGCTCTACAATTCACAAAGTAATTAAGTCACTTAGGGAAGATTACAGTTTATAATGAATGCAGAGATAATAACTATTGGCGATGAGATTCTCATAGGTCAAATTGTAGATACTAATTCTGTCTTTATTTCAAAAGAACTTAATAAAATAGGTGTTTCTGTGTATCAGATCTCATCTATTCAGGACGACCGTCAGCATATTTTAAATGCTCTTGAAGAGGCGTCAAGTCGTGCAGATATAATTTTAATAACAGGTGGCTTAGGGCCTACCAAAGACGATATTACTAAGCATACTTTATGTGAATATTTTAACGATACTTTAGTTGAAAATAAAGATGTTTTAAATCACGTAGAGCATTTGTTTGAAAACTATGTAAAACAACAAATTTTAGACTCAAATAGAATGCAGGCATTGGTGCCATCTAAAGCAACTGTTTTACATAATCAATTTGGAACAGCTCCAGGAATTTGGATAGAAAAAGATAATAAAGTATACGTATCTATGCCTGGCGTGCCTTATGAAATGAAAGGCTTAATTGAGTCTGAAGTTATTCCACGACTTCAACAAAAGTACAAGCGCCCATTTATTCTTCACAAAACAGTGCTTACATATGGCTTAGGAGAAAGTATTATAGCAGATAAAATAGAAGATTGGGAAACTAATCTGCCAAAATTTATAAAACTTGCTTATTTGCCAAGTTTAGGTAAGGTAAGGTTACGCTTAACAGCTAAAGGAGACGATGAGGAAATTTTAAAGACAGAGATAGAACGCCAAATAGTTAGTCTGCATAAACTTATAGGGGATATTATTTTTGGATACGAAGGAGAAGATAGTATAGAGCAAGAAATAGGTAAGCTATTAGCTACTAAAAATGCAACACTGTCTTTAGCAGAAAGTTGTACTGGAGGATTAATAGCTTCTAGGTTTACTGCAAATCCAGGTGCGTCTTCTTATTTTGTTGGAGGTATGGTAACCTATGCTACCCAATCTAAAGAAGCCTTATTAGGTATAGATATGGCATTTATAACAAAATATGGTGTTGTAAGTGAAGCAGTTGCAAAAGAAATGGCAGATAAGGTAAAACAAAAGTTTAATAGTGAATATTCAATTTCTGTAACAGGAGTTGCAGGACCCACAAAAGGAGATAGTAAACAAGAGGTTGGTACAGTTTTTATTGGCGTTTCTTCTCCTGAAGAAACCAAGGTTCATAAATTTAATTTTGGTAACCACAGAGAAAAAACTACTCGAAAGGCTGTGAACAAGGCATTAGAGTTGCTATTGAAAGATTTACAAAAACTATAAAATATTTTCTCATAAATAGTTGCCAGTCTTATAAGATTTCTTAATTTTGCAATCTGTTTTGAAATAACGCTAAACAATAGAAACATGTCAAGAGTTTGTGAACTTACAGGAAAAAGAGCGATGGTTGGAAACAACGTATCGCACGCAATGAACAAGACCAAGCGTAAATTTAACGTTAACTTGATCAAAAAGCGTTTCTACATCCCAGAAGAGGATAAGTGGATGACCCTAAAAATATCAACGTCTGCTTTAAAGACTATCAACAAGAAAGGGATTTCAGCAGTAATAAAGGAGGCCCGAGCTAAAGGGTTTTTAAACCAATAAGACCGTCAAAGTTTTAAGATATGGCAAAGAAAGGCAATAGAGTACAAGTAATTTTGGAGTGCACAGAGCACAAGGATTCTGGTAAACCAGGAACGTCTCGTTACATCACTACCAAGAACAAGAAAAATACACCGGACAGATTAGAGATTAAGAAATTTAATCCTATCCTACGTAAAATGACAATTCACAAGGAGATAAAATAATTTACCATGGCAAAGAAATCAGTAGCAAGTTTACAGACAGGATCTAAGCGATTAACTAAAGCCATTAAAATGGTGAAGTCGCCTAAGACAGGAGCTTATACATTTGTTGAGTCTGTAATGGACCCAGACAGTGTGAATGACTTTTTCGCTAAGAAATAAGTCTTACTATAATATTTGTATTTAGCCGTTTCTAAAACAGAAACGGCTTTTTCTATTTTAGTATATTTGCAATACAAATACTTAACAATATAACCGCCTCTTGGCTTTCCGGTTTTAACTATGGCATTATTTAAAAACTTATTCTCTAAAGAAAAAAAAGAAACCTTAGATAAAGGATTAGAAAAAAGTAAATCTTCTTTCTTTGGTAAATTATCTAAAGCAGTTGCAGGAAAATCTAAAGTAGATGATGATGTTCTAGATGAACTTGAAGAAATTCTTGTAGCTAGTGATGTTGGTGTTACTACAACTATAAAAATCATCAAACGTATTGAAGAACGCGTTGCTAAAGATAAATATCTTGGTACAGATGAGCTTAATCTTATTCTTAGAGAAGAAATTGCAGGTCTTTTAAGTGAAACTGAAACCGATTCTAAATTAGGTTTTCATGTTCCGGAAGGTAAAAAACCATATGTAATAATGGTTGTTGGTGTTAATGGTGTGGGTAAGACTACAACTATTGGTAAACTGGCACATCAATTTAAAAGTCAAGGTAAGAATGTTGTATTGGGCGCAGCAGATACATTTAGAGCTGCCGCTATAGACCAACTCCAAGTTTGGGCAGACCGTACAGGTGTTCCTATTGTTAAACAGCAAATGGGAAGTGACCCAGCATCTGTTGCTTTTGAAACTGTGCAAGAAGCTGTGAAACAAAATGCAGATGTAGTCTTAGTTGATACTGCAGGTCGTTTACATAACAAGGTAAACCTTATGAATGAGTTAAGTAAGGTTAAACGTGTAATGCAGAAAGTTGCAGATAATGTACCAGATGAAGTGTTGTTAGTTTTAGATGGCTCTACAGGACAAAATGCATTTGAGCAGGCTAAACAATTTACTGCAGCTACAGAAGTTACAAGTCTTGCTATTACAAAATTAGATGGTACTGCTAAAGGTGGTGTTGTTATTGGTATTAGTGACCAGTTTCAAATTCCTGTAAAATATATTGGAGTAGGAGAAGGTATTGAAGATCTTCAAGCCTTCGATAAATTTGAATTTGTAGACTCTTTTTTCAAATAAAGAACTGTTTAATCACCAAATACAAGGTTTAATTTTTCCCATAACTCATTGTCATAACCAGATGGTCCTTGTAGTTCAGCGTCAGATGCGTCTCCCATTCTTACAATCACTAAGTCTTTGCTAGGTACAACATAAAGTTTCTGGTCGTTTTTACCTAAACCAGTAACAAGATCTGCTGGAGCATTTGGAATAAGCTCTCCGTTAAATGTAGCGTTTAATGTAGGCAATTTGTAAGTAGACTTTCCATTAAGCCACCATAAATAACCGTATGCTGGATTTAAATCTTGCGAGGATGTTTGGCTTTCTGAAACAAGTTCTGCAGAAAGTAATTCTTCTGTATCCCAAATACCTTTGCTTAAATTTAATAACCCAAATCTTGCCATGCTTCTCGCTGTGCTAAAATATACCCTTACATAACCAAGCTGAATCCAAGCTCCATTCATACCAATTTTATTCTTCAAATTAGTCTCGAAGTATGAATCAAAACCATCTGGGATAGCATTATTTAAAACTGGTTGTAATAATGAGTAAAATGCATTGTGATAATACCAATTAGTGTCAGGATCATTTAAATAATTTAAACATTCTGGGTCTGTACAAGAAGTATTTTCAACAGTAAAATCGCCGCCAGAAGTCATTGTCATTTGGTGCCTTATGGTAATATTCTCTTCCTGTTCTGGTGTCATATTAGTCCACCCAACTCCTAAATAACTAGTTGTCGGATCATCTAAATGAATTAAGTTGTTTTCTGCAGCTTGTAAAGTTAAGAACGCTGTAAGTGTCTTACCTGCAGAGTTCCAAGGTAAATTATCTGAAGCTTCACTGTTATTGTAATACTTTTCTAATATTATTTTGCCTTTGCTTAATATTATAAAAGCTTTAGTACCGCTTTGTTCTAGAAATTCGTCTAAAACATCAATATTTTCTGTGTGCCAACCTAAAGATTCTGGTGCTGCTGTTTCCCAGTTTTCAGAATTAATAGGCGGAAAATATAATGTGCTATTGGTTGGTGTTTCAGGTGTCTCTTCAGTAGGGTTTTCAGTTTCATCAACAAAATCTGTAGAGCTAGAGCAGCTCAAGCTGAAGACTATTAAACAAAAGAGATAAATTGCTTTCATAAGTGTTTGACAGCTAAGATATAAAATAGTTTAATGCTCACGCTAAAGTTAACACGTTCGTATTCGCTCTTCTAAATTTAAGGCGCTATCTTTGCACACATTTTTTTCAATATAAGCAATGCGTACAAAAACAAGGAAAAAGAACAAGATTAATGTTATCACTTTAGGCTGTAGTAAGAATGTTTACGACAGTGAGGTGCTAATGGGACAGCTAAAGGCTAACAATAAAGATGTTGTTCATGAGGAAGAAGGTAATGTAGTGGTCATTAATACGTGTGGCTTTATAGATAACGCTAAAGAGCAAAGTGTAAATACCATATTAGATGCTGTAAAGCAAAAAGAAGAAGGTATTATAGATAAAGTCTTTGTTACAGGCTGTTTGTCTGAACGCTATAAGCCAGACTTGCAAAAAGATATTCCAGAAGTAGATCAATATTTTGGAACTACAGAGTTGCCAAGTCTTTTAAAAGCATTGGGAGCAGATTATAAACATGAATTAGTCGGTGAGCGTGTAACCACAACTCCAAAGAACTATGCTTATTTAAAGATAGCCGAAGGTTGTGATAGGCCTTGTTCATTTTGTGCAATTCCTTTAATGAGAGGTAAACACAGATCTACTCCTATTGAGGACATTGTAACAGATGCTAAAAACCTAGCAGCAAACGGTGTAAAGGAACTTATTCTTATTGCTCAAGATCTTACTTATTATGGCTTAGATTTATATAAGAAGAGAAATCTTGCAGAGCTGTTAAGAGAGCTTGTTAAGGTTGAAGGTATTGAGTGGATAAGATTACACTACGCATTTCCAACAGGATTCCCGATGGATGTTTTAGATGTTATGAATGAGGAGCCTAAAATTTGTAATTATTTAGATATACCGCTTCAACACATATCAGATAAGATTCTTAAGTCTATGCGTCGAGGTACAACACAGGAGAAAACCACTAAGCTACTTAAGGAATTTAGAGCTAAGGTGCCTACTATGGCAATTAGGACTACTTTAATAGTTGGATACCCAGGCGAAACTGAAGAAGATTTCCAAATTCTTAAACAATGGGTAAAAGATATGCGTTTTGAACGTTTAGGGTGTTTTACCTATTCTCACGAAGAAAACACGCACGCCTATAATTTAGAGGATGATGTTCCGGAAGATGTAAAGCAAGATAGAGCTAACCAGATTATGGAAATTCAAGGACAAATATCTTGGGAGCTTAACCAACAGCATATTGGTAAGGAGTTTAAGGTTGTTATAGATAGAAAAGAAGGTGGCTATTTTGTAGGAAGAACAGAATTTGATTCTCCAGATGTAGATAATGAAGTATTAATAGATGCTGAAAAACACTACCTGAAAACTGCAGAGTTTGTAACTGTAAAAATTTCTGAAGCTTCAGATTTCGATTTGTATGCAGAACCATTTGTCAATTAAACGTTTCTAAATTATGATAAGGTTTACAGGTTTCTTTCTACTTATATTAAGTTTATTATCTTGTAAAAACAGCTCTAAGGAAAAGTTAGAGAATATTGAAAACACCAATTCTAACACAACAACGGTTGAGTTATTTTCAATGCAGTTGGCCTCCAAAAGTTTAACACCTTATCTTTTTGCTACAGATGAAGATGTGTATGTGAGTTGGCAAGAAACTGAAAATGACAGTGTATTCAAACTCAAGTATGCTAAGTTGGGCAACACTTCATTTTCTACTCCAGAAACCATATCTCAAGGTAGTAACTGGTTTGTAAATTGGGCAGATTATCCAGTAATTTCAGGAAATGACAACCTGTTTTTAGCACACACGTTGCAAAAATCTGCTACAGGAACTTATACCTATGATGTTATGCTTAACAGAAAAGTTAAGGATTCGTCTTGGTCACAGTCGTTTAAACTTCATAAGGATAATGTTGAAGCAGAACACGGTTTTGTGTCTATGTTGCCTATGCCAGACCAAGAGTTTTTTGTAACCTGGTTAGATGGTCGTCATACAGTAAATGTTTCTGAAGATAAACGCGCAATGACAATTCGTGGAGCTTTTGTAACATCTGAAGGTGAAATTTACAATAGTGTTGAACTCGATGACAAAGTGTGCGATTGTTGCCAAACAACTGCTGCACTTACAGCTAATGGTCCCGTTGTTATTTATAGAGATAGGAGCGATGCTGAGGTACGAGATATGAGTATTGTAAGATTTGTAAATGGTACGTGGACAAGTCCTAAAACACTATATAATGACAACTGGAAAATAAATGGCTGTCCTGTAAATGGACCACGTGCGGCATCAATAGAAAACACTTTGGTAGTAGCTTGGTTTGCGGCACCTAATGAAGCCTCACAAGTAAATGTGATTTTCTCTGAAGACGCTGGAGAGCATTTTTTGAAACCTATTAAAGTAGATTTGGGTAACCCTAATGGTCGTGTAGATGTAGATTTAATAAATGAGCAAACAGCAATAGTAAGTTGGTTAGAAGATGCATCAATATATGCAAGAACAGTTTCTAAAGATGGTAAATTAGGAAAGGTTGTTACAATTTCAGATACTTCAGAAAAACGATTTAGTGGTTTTCCTCAACTCGAAATTTTTAAGGATCTCGTATTTGTTGCTTGGACCAAAGTTGTTAATGAAAAAGGTAGTAAAATACAAGTTGGTCAATTGCCATTAAATACATTTTTAAATTAATTTTTAACGCTTAAGCTCTACAACTTCCAAATCTGAAATAGTTGCATTGTCAACTTTAAAGCGAAGCATTGTTCTCACCTTATGAAAACCGTGCTTTCCAATAGCACCAGGATTCATATGAAGACAGTTTAGGGTTTTGTCATTCATTACTTTTAAAATGTGAGAGTGCCCACATATAAATAACTTGGGTTGTTCGCGTTTTAAAATAGGGTAAACTCTCGGTTTGTAGGTTCCAGGATAGCCACCTATATGTGTCATATATACTTTCACGCCTTCAACAGTAAAAACAGAATCTAAGGGAAACTCTTGTCTTGCTTTGGTGTCATCTATATTACCATATACAGCTCGTAGTGGTTTAAGCTTTGCAATAGTGTCTGTTACTTTTAAATCACCAATATCTCCAGCGTGCCAAACTTCATCTGCTTGCTTTACATATTTAATAATAGTATCATCAATATGGCTATGTGTATCACTAAGTAATAAAATGTTTTTCAAGGCTAAAATTTTAAAAACAAAATAACAATAAATTCAGCATTTCAAGTCTTAATTATAGCCAAGAGATTAGATAAATTGTATGTGAGTCTTTATAATTGTAATCAATACCAAAGCCTATTACTCCTTAAGGTATATGCCTTATCTTTGCATTTCTATATTGTATTAAAGTAAAATATTGCGCTACTTCTTAGACATAGCTTATAATGGAAAACCCTTTCACGGTTTTCAAAGACAGCCTGAAGATATCTCTGTGCAAGAGGTGTTAGAGGATGCTATAGCTGTATATTTTCAAAAAGCTGTTACTATTTTTGGTGCAGGCAGAACAGATACAGGTGTTCATGGCAAACAATTAATAGCGCATTTTGATAGTGATACTACTATTAATGAATCTCAATTTTTATATAAGCTGAATAAATTGTTGCCAGATAGTGTAGCTGTTCGAGATGTTTATCTTGTAAATAGTGAAGCACACGCAAGGTTTGATGCTATGGCAAGAGAGTATGAATATGTGGTGACCACAAGAAAAGATCCTTTCTTGTCTGAAAGTGCATTGTATATTATTAAGCCATTAGATGTAGAAGCAATGAATACTGCAGCCAAAGTCCTGTTAGAGTATACAGACTTTGAGTGTTTTTCTAAGGTTAAGACAGATGTAAAAACCTTTAATTGTAAGATTACCTACGCGCATTGGTCACAACATGAACATAAACTCGTCTTTACTATACGAGCAGATCGGTTTTTAAGAAATATGGTGAGAGCAATTGTTGGTACGTTATTAGAAGTAGGACTTGGTAAACGTTTACCAGGAAGTATACACGATATAATTGCAAGCAAAAATAGAGGTGAAGCAGGAAAGTCTGTTGCTGCACAAGGTCTGTATCTTACAAAGGTATTATATCCAGACTGTATTAAAAATTTATCATTAACACGAGAAGAATTTACATATAACTAATGGGAAAAGATTCTGGAAATGCATTTGATTTTAGGTTGTTTAAGCGATTGCTTAAATACACAAACCCGTATAGATTAACGTTATACTTTGTAGCATTTTCTGCAATTGCATTATCGGCATTTGGAGTATTAAGACCAATCTTACTTAAACTTACGATAGATGAGTCTATAGTAAATACTAGCATGGAAAACTTAATTTTCTATGTGAGTTTAATGATTGGAGTCTTAATCTTTGAAGTAATTTTTCAGTTTTGTTTTATTTATTACGCCAACTGGTTAGGGCAGGAAGTTATTAGAGATTTAAGAGTTAACCTATTTAGGCATATGCTTAAATTTAGAATGGCTTATTTCGATAAATCTGCCGTTGGTCGGTTAGTAACTCGTGCAGTAAGTGATATAGAAACTATTGCAGGTATATTTAGCCAAGGTTTGTTTATGATAATTGCAGACCTTCTTAAAATGGTTGCTGTTCTTGGTGTTATGTTGTATTGGAGCTGGAAGTTAACATTAATTGTACTTATTGTTCTTCCGTTTATTCTTTATGCTACGCGCATTTTTCAGAAGAAAATGAAATCTGCTTTTGAGGAAGTGAGAACACAAGTTTCTAACCTAAACTCTTTTGTACAAGAGCGTATTACGGGAATGAAGATTGTTCAAATCTTTGCTAGGGAAGAAACAGAATATAAAAACTTTAAGGTTATAAATGACAAGCATAGAAAAGGTTGGATAAAAACCGTTTGGTACAACTCTATCTTTTTTCCAATTGCAGAAATTGCTTCTTCTATAACTATTGGTCTTATTTTCTGGTATGGCGGTTTACGTGTGTTAGAAAGCGATGCTATTTCTTTAGGGGTTATTGTTATGTTTATGGAGTTGGTACAAATGTTCTTTAGACCACTTCGTCAAATAGCAGACAAGTTTAACACCTTACAAATGGGAATGGTGGCTACAAACCGTGTGTTTGGAATTTTAGACACACATTCTTCAATAGATGATGAAGGTAGTACAGTGTTAAGCGGAATTAAAGGAGATATAAGTTTTAAAGATGTAAAGTTTAGCTACGTTGAACATGAAGAGGTTTTAAAAGGCATCTCGTTTGATGCTGAAGCAGGAGAAACCATTGCCATTGTTGGAGCAACAGGTGCCGGAAAATCTACAGTAATTAATTTATTAAGCCGATTATACGATATAAAATCTGGTGAGATTCTGGTTGATGGTATAAATATTAAAGATGCAACATTAGTATCCTTAAGGAAGGAGATAGCGGTTGTACTACAAGATGTTTTCTTATTTGCAGATACTATTTTAAATAATATAACATTAAATAATCCTGAGGTTACAGAAGAGCAAGTTATACAAGCTTCAAAAGAAATTGGGGTGCATGATTTTATTTCAACTCTTCCTAACGGGTATCATTATAATGTAAAAGAACGTGGTGTAATGTTATCTTCTGGACAGCGCCAGCTCATTGCATTCTTACGAGCGTATGTTAGCAATCCTAGTATATTGGTATTAGACGAGGCAACCTCTTCAGTAGATAGTTATAGCGAGCAACTCATACAAGATGCTACAGATAAAATAACTAAGGGAAGAACATCTATCGTAATTGCACACCGCTTAGCCACTATTAAAAAAGCTGATAGAATCTTAGTTATGGATGCTGGTAAAATTGTAGAGCAAGGCACACACAAGCAATTATTAAAGAAAGAAAATGGCTATTACAAAAATTTGTACGAAGTACAGTTTATGGAAGAGGCAATTTAGAATCTTTAAATAGGTTAGTTGTTAAGCGTCATTAAGAAAGATCTTCTTTAAGCTTTAATTTAAGATCTTTTAAATCTTCAAAAATTGCAAAATCGCCGTCTTTAAGATAAGATATTTGGCCGCTTTCTTCACTTACAACTAAAGCAATAGCATCAGTTTTTTCTGTGATTCCTACAGCTGCACGATGACGTAAGCCAAACCTTAAAGGAATTTTCCTGTCGTTACTAACTGGTAAAATAGCTCTTGTAGCAGTAATAAGATTGCCTTCAATTATTAACGCACCGTCATGTAGTGTGCTGTTTTTGTAAAAGATAGATTCAATAATAGGTTTGTTAACCTCAATATTCATTTCATCACCAGTATTCTTTACAAACTCCAAGTTGGTGCTTCGTTGTATAATAATTAAAGCTCCAGTCTTGCTCTTACCCATATTATCGCAAGCATCTACAATGGCATCGATATCTGTCTCTGTTTCCTTAGAGCGTCTCATAAATTTAAACTGCCGAATTAAATTTCGTTTTGCGCCAAAATTTGTTGAGCCTATCATTAATAAAAACTTCCTAATCTCTTGCTGAAATACCACGATGAGACCAAAAATACCTACGCCTATAAATTGACCTAGTACATTACTAAGCATTTCCATTTCTAGAAATTGCGTAAGTTTCCACACCAAGTAGATAATTACGATACCAATAAAGATATTAATGGCAACAGTACCCTTTACTAATTTATAAATATAGTAGAGTAGGACAGCAACCAGTAGAATATCTACAATGTCTAATATACGAAGCTCTAAAAAATTGAAATCCATAGTAAATGAAAGTGTCCTATTGTTAGCTCTAAAATAGGAATTCTTTCAAATGTAATGGGAATTTTTGAGTTTCGCATTGTCTGCGAGATCTAAAAATTAAGAAGGTTTTTTAATTGAAGGCTTTTAATTGCTTTTAAGCGCATTATAAAGTGTTATCACTTCCATAGCTTCTTTAACATCATGAACACGTAAGATATTACTGCCTTGTTGTAATGCCCAAGCGTGCATAGCTGTAGTGCCATTTAAAGCTTTTGATGCTGTAGTGTTTAAGGTTTTGTAAATAGTAGATTTTCTTGAAAGCCCTACTAACATTGGCAATCCAGTAATATTAAAACTATCTAGATGGTCTAAAAGCTCAAAATTTTGTTCACGTGTTTTAGAGAAGCCAAAACCTACATCTAAGATGATATCATTTATTCCTAAAGTGTTTGCTTCAGAAATTTTTTCAGAAAAATAGAAAAGAATATCTTTAGTAAGATTGTCATAATTAGTGTTACTTGTCATTGTTTGCGGAGTACCTTTCATATGCATCATAATATAAGGAACTTGCAATGTAGCAACTGTTGGCATCATCTCTTTGTCTAATTGTCCTGCAGAAATATCATTTACGAGACTGGCGCCAGCGTTTACACAAGCTTTTGCTATAGAGCTTCTAAAAGTATCTATAGATATAAGAGCTTCAGGAAATGTTTTACTAATAGCTTCGATTACTGGGACACTTCGCTCTAGTTCTTCCGTTTCAGAAACATCATCTGCGTTTGGTCTACTGCTGTAAGCACCAACATCAATAAATGTTGCGCCATTTGTAAGCATATGTTCAACATGTTTTAAAACATCAGATAGTTTTGAATAGGTACCGCCATCGTAAAAAGAATCTGGTGTCACATTTAAAATTCCCATCACTTTAGGTGACTTTAAATCTATTAAAGAACCGTTGCAATTTATAGTTAAAGATGAGGTGTTGCTAAATGCCATAAGGTGTGAAATAATATTAATAGAAATTATTGGTGTGGTGGTTTAATGTTTCAGATTTGAAATTAAAACTAATGATCTAAATTCAATATACACTTATCACAAAGTTAGGTATACTTTTTAATTCGAACTTCGTACTTTTACAAGGAACTTAACAATGACTAACGCATCTTCAACATGCAAGATACTTCAACGCAATACGACGCAATTATAACGACCTGTCGTACCCTTTTTAAAAATAAAATGAGCGATTATGGTAGTGCTTGGCGCATCTTAAGATTACCATCTTTAACAGATCAAATATTTATAAAGGCGCAACGTATTAGAGGTTTGCAGCAAAATGCTGAGCAAAAAGTAGATGAAGGTCAAGAGTCTGAGTTTATCGGTATCATTAATTATTGTGCAATGGCTCTTATACAGATTGAGCTTGGTGTTGTAGAGCAGCCAGATTTAGATTTAGAAAAAGCAGTAGCCTTGTATGATGAGAAAATTAGTGAAACTAAAACCTTAATGATGAATAAAAATCACGACTATGGTGAAGCTTGGCGTGATATGAGAGTTAGTTCTTTAACAGATTTAATTTTACAGAAATTACTTAGGGTAAAACAAATAGAAGATAATCAAGGTAAAACTTTAGTAAGTGAAGGTATAGATGCAAATTATCAGGATATGATAAATTATGCTGTCTTTGCTATGATACATTTAAGCAACAAATAAATATATTAGAATGAAAGTACTAGTTGGCATTGTAAGAATATTTGTAGGAATATTATTTATAATTAGCGGGTTTATAAAGCTTAACGATCCTGTTGGTTTTTCTTATAAACTACAGGAATACTTTAGTCCAGGAGTTTTAGATATTCCATTTTTAGTGCCAATTGCACTTTTTCTAGCAGTATTTTTAGTTGTATTTGAGCTTATTTTAGGTGTCATGCTTATTATAGGGTACAAACCTAAATTTACGGTTTGGAGCCTCTTACTTATGATTCTGTTTTTTACTTTCCTTACATTTTACTCAGCATACTTTAATAAAGTGACAGACTGTGGTTGTTTTGGAGATGCAATGCCACTTACGCCTTGGGAGTCTTTTAGCAAGGATGTAGTGTTGTTAATTATGATAATTCTCCTATTTGTTAAGCGTAAATATATCCAGCCACTAATTCCTAAGTGGACACTTAAGTGGGTTATTTTTGTTGTCTTTATTGGTTGTCTTTGGTTTGCTTACCATGTATTAATGCATTTGCCAGCAATAGATTTTAGAGCTTACAAGGAAGGCGTTAACATACAAGAAGGGATGACTGTTCCCGAAGATGCTCAAGAAGCTATTTATAATTACGCCTGGACTTTTGATGTAAATGGAAAAGAGGTTACTAAAAACACTACAGGAAGTTACCCTAATGTAGATGGAACTTTTCTAGGTGTAGAAACTACACTTTTAGTAGAAGGTTACATTGCACCAATTCACGATTTTAGTCTAGAAAAGAACGATGAAGACTATACAGATGAGATTTTAAATGAGGATAAAGTCCTTATGGTAGTTGCTTATAACTTATCTAAAAGTGAAGCTGCAGGATTAAGAGCAATAACTAACACTATTAAAAATGCTCAAGCTAAAGGATATAGAGTGATAGGGCTTTCTGCATCTGGAGAAGGAGATGTACAAAAGTTAAAAAACACCTATAACTTTAATTTCGACTTCTATTTCTGTGATGAAACTGCTATTAAAACCATTGTAAGATCTAATCCTGGATTGGTAACCCTTAAAAAAGGAACCATACAGCAAAAATTACACTGGAATGATGCTGAAGACTTAAACCTTTAATCTTAAATAGGTGGTAAGTTACATCCTAAATAAAATGGGGTACGCAGTACTTACGCTTTTAGGAGTGGTAACCGTAATTTTCTTTTTGTTTACAATTCTTCCAGGAGATCCAGCACAAATGATGTTAGGTCAAAACGAAAGTGAAGAACAATTAGAAATTGTAAGAGCTAAATATGGTTTCGATAAATCTATAGGTACACAATATCTATATTATTTAAATGATTTATCTCCAGTTTCATTGCACTCAAAAAACGCTTCAGATTATACTTATCTTTCAGATGGTAAGTATAGTGCTCTGTCAATAGTAAGTTTAGGTAACA
Organism: Croceibacter sp.; assembly: GCF_002716225.1. Taxonomy (NCBI): domain Bacteria; kingdom Pseudomonadati; phylum Bacteroidota; class Flavobacteriia; order Flavobacteriales; family Flavobacteriaceae; genus Croceibacter; species Croceibacter sp. The sequence continues at coordinate 29,173 of NZ_PAZX01000017.1, forward strand.
CAGATCTTGTATTAAAAGCACCATATTTAAGAGAGTCTTTTCAAAAAAGTGGAAAGTCTGTAACATCTGTTATAGGAGATACTTTGCCAAATACGTTTGTGCTAGCAGTGTCTGCAATACTAATTGCAATAAATTTAGGTGTAATTTTAGGAATAATTTCAGCTTTACAAAAAGACACTTGGTTAGATAAGGCCATTCAAGTATTAAGTACACTAGGTATGAGTGTACCTTCATTTTTTAGCGCCATTTTGTTTGCTTGGCTATTTGGGTATGTATTACACCAATACACTAACTTAAATATGACAGGTAGCTTATATGAGCTAGATGATTTTGGAGAACAAAATCATTTAAAACTTAAAAATTTAATTCTGCCAGCGATAGTATTAGGGATAAGACCTTTAGCGGTAGTAATTCAATTAATGCGAAACTCATTGTTAGAAATTTTACAGCAAGATTATATAAGAACTGCTCGAGCAAAAGGCCTAAGAGAGTTTCAAATTATTAAGAAGCACGCCTTAAAAAATGCTTTAAATCCTGTTGTAACTGCAGTTTCTGGTTGGTTTGCATCTATGTTAGCTGGTGCTGTGTTTGTAGAATATATTTTCGGGTGGAATGGTTTAGGTAAAGAAATAGTTGATGCACTAAATACATTAGACCTGCCAATTATAATGGGAGCTGTATTAGTGATAGCTACAATGTTTATCCTAATCAATATCTTTGTAGATATTATATACGGTTGGTTAGATCCAAAAATAAACACGTAAAACAAAACGTAAAATTTAGTGTTATGAAGTACCTAGTAATTATACTTGTATGTTTTAGTGTTGGGATTGGCACTCTAAAAGCACAACAATTTCCTGAGAAAGCATTAAATGATACGTTTTTAAATGAAGATGAAACAGTTATATCTTTATCAGAGGTTTTAGAAACTTACAAAGGGAAGACTATTTTAATAGATATATGGGCAACCTGGTGTAGAGATTGTATCGTTGGACTACCAAAATTAGAAGCATTACAACAAAATTTTCCAGACGTAGCTTACGTTTTCATTTCATTTGATAGATCTGTAGAAAATTGGAAAATGGGTATTGAAAAATATAACTTAAACGGCCATCATTATTTTTCGAAAAATGGTTGGAAAAGTAATTTTGCAGCTGCGATAGATCTGGATTGGATTCCGAGATACATAGTAGTAAATTCAAGCGGTGAGATTAGTCTTTATAAGGCTATAAAAGCAGATGACCCTAAATTGATTAAAGCATTACAAGAATAAAAACACATTCAATAAACATATTATGAGAAAGCATATTGTAGCAGGAAACTGGAAAATGAATATGGACCTAGCACAAACGCAGGAACTAATTTCTTCATTAAAATTACAGTTAGTAAAAGAAACAGATGTAGAGATTCTTATTGCACCACCTTTCACTAACCTTTATCCAGCATTTGAAGCGTTAAGAGAAACACCAATAAAGATAGCTGCCCAAAATATGCACCAAAGTGATAATGGTGCCTTTACTGGAGAGATTTCTGCTAAGATGCTAAAAAGTGTAGGTGTAAAAACTGTTATTTTAGGCCATAGTGAGCGTAGAGCTATGTTCCATGAGTCAAACGAAAGTCTTTCAGAAAAAGTAAATACAGCTATTGCAAACGAGATGACTTCAATTTTCTGTTTTGGAGAAGAATTGGAAGATCGTAAATCAGACAATCATTTTAATGTCGTGAAAAAACAAATTCAAGATGGTTTGTGTCATATTAATGAAAAAGATTGGAGTAGTATTGTTTTAGCCTATGAGCCAGTTTGGGCAATTGGTACAGGAGAGACAGCCTCACCAGAGCAAGCTCAAGACATGCATAAATTTGTAAGAAACTTAATTGCTGAAGAGTATAGTGATGAGGTGGCTCAAAATGTGTCCATATTATATGGTGGTAGTGTTAAACCAAATAATGCCAAAGAAATTTTTAGCCAACCAGACGTAGATGGTGGTCTTATAGGTGGCGCAGCTTTAGATGCTGTAAGCTTTATGCAAATTGTTCACTCTTTTTAATAGTATATGAATTATATAGAATTCAATTTTAAGGTAACACCGCTTCAGCCAGCTTCAGATATTCTTTTAGCAGAATTGGGAGAATTAGGTTTTGATAGCTTTGTAGAGACTGAAGACGGCTTACAAGCTTATATTTTAGAAGAGTACTATAAGGAAGATTTACTTAAGTATGTTTTTGTGCTAAATAATCCAGAGTTTGAGATTACATATAATACAAAGACTATTGAGCAAGTAAACTGGAATGCAGAATGGGAGAAGAATTTCACACCAATTGTTGTAAGTGACAATTGTAGAGTAAGAGCTCCTTTTCATGACAAAGGGAATGAGGAGTATGATATTATCATAGAGCCTAAAATGTCATTTGGTACAGGTCATCATGCTACAACGCATATGATGATACAGCATATTCTTAAAGATGACTTTATTGGTAAAAAGGTTCTAGATATGGGTTGCGGTACTGCTGTATTAGCAATCCTAGCCGAAATGCGTGGTGCAGAACCATTAGATGCAATAGATATAGACGAATGGTGTTACCTCAATTCAATTGAAAATGCAGAGCGTAATAATTGTACTAAAATTACTGTAGAGCAAGGAGATGCTTCGTTATTAAGTAATAGAAAATATGATATTATCATTGCTAATATAAATAGAAACATATTGCTTAATGATATGAAGACATATGCAAATTGTCTGTCTAAAGATGGTATTATCTATTTAAGCGGATTTTATGATGAAGATCTCGATCTTATTAAATCCGAATGCACTAATCAAGGCTTAACCTATGTTAATCATTACGTTAAAGACCAATGGGTAGCTGCAAAATTTATAAAAGACTAATAAGAATTTTTTATCTTTGCACTTGAAGAAGATAGGTTATGAGTCCAGAAGAAAAACTTTTAGAAGCACTAGACATTAAAACAGTTGAGAAAAAGGAGAATGAGATCGTACTCTATAATGACGATGTCAATACTTTTGATCACGTAATAGAAACTCTCATCTCTGCTTGTGACCATCAACCTTTACAAGCAGAACAATGCGCACTTTTGGTTCACTACAAAGGAAAGTGCACCGTAAAATCTGGTTCTTTTAATGATCTTAAACCGAGATGTTCTAAATTGTTGCAAGCTGGTCTAAGCGCAGAAATAGTTTAAATACACATTTACCCCATTAAATTCATAGGCTTTATAGGGCTTGAACGTTAATTTAACACCAATTAACTCATGTCTAATGCATTATGCTGCTCATTAACATAATCTTAAAATTTTCTTAATATTCAGGTCTGATTTATATTATTCGAATTAAAATTCAGAATTTAGTGTCATAACCACAAATGGTGATGTTGTAACACACCAAAATATTACAAAACCAAACTAAATTTTAATTTAAATTCAAATCAATTATGAAATTCAGAAAATTATTGATCATACCTGCAATCTGCGGGATGGTATTCGTTTCTTGTGAGAAAGATAATGATACAAACAACGCAGAGGTTGCAGACACTAATGAAGTTACAACAGGTTCTCTTGAAACTTTAGGTGTTAATACAGACCTTACCCCAACAAATTTAGATCAAGCTACTTTAGATTTAATTGCTTCTAAACATCTTAGTCCTATCGGAGCTCAAGAAGAGTTAAGATATTTACCAGACGGTACATCAGAAAAAGCTATACGTATAGAAGGTGATATCGTAATGACTAAAGCTGAACTTGAAGAGTTGGAGTTTAATGGTTATTCAAATGAAAATGCTCAATATAGTACTAACGCATTAGTTAGTCCTCAAACAATTACAATTATTGGTTATACTGGTGGAAGCCAAGCGTTAACTAGCAGTGAGCAAACTGCACTACAATGGGCTGTAAATAATTACAATAGATTAAACCTGAATATAAACTTCTCTTTAACTTTTGGTACAAACTACCAAAACAAAGATATGGTTGTTTACAACAATACTGTAAATAACCCAAGTGGTGCAGGTGGATCTGCAGGTTTCCCAAGTGGAGGAAACCCACATAAATTTGTACAGATTTATGGATTAAGTAACTATAACACAAATGTAATTGAGCACGTTATTACTCACGAAATAGGACACTCTGTAGGATTCCGTCACACAGATTACTTTAGCCGTCAGAGTTGTGGTCAAAACACAAACGAAGGAACTGCAGGAGTTGGTGCTAACCACATCCCAGGAACTCCAACAGGATATGACTCTACGTCTATTATGTTAGCTTGTTTTAGCAGTGGTGAAGATGGAGAGTTTAACAGTAATGATATTACTGCCTTAAACTACCTTTACTAAGCAAAAATCTTAGCACGTGTTACAACACTAAAGCGCTCTTTAAAAGAGCGCTTTTTTTTATTTATTATTTTAAATGTAACCGCTTTTTATTTTAAAAGAAAGTTATATATTTGCACCCGCATTTAATTATGCTAACGGCCGCGTGGCGCAACTGAATAGCGCACTTGATTACGGCTCAAGAGGTTCCAGGTTTGAATCCTGGCGCGGTCACTACTTTAGTCTACGTTTGACTAAAGATTACTATAAAACCCCAGTATTTTGGGGTTTTTCTATTTTTGAGAATAGCCATATTTAGCCATAATTAGTCAATTTTACTCTCCCTATCACTCTCCCTGTTATACTTTTTTTGTTATTTAGGACACTAATCCTTAACCCACATATCTATTAGAATTTAGACCCTCTTAGAGGGTTTTTACATTTGATAAAATATATCCATAACCATTGATATTACTGACATTGGTAGGTTTTTTGGAAAAATAAATAGAACTTTTTATGTGATAACTTGGAGGTAATACTTCAGTTTTGAATTGTAAACTTTTAAAAATTTCTATTATGAAAAATTCTTATTCTGTAAAGATTAAATTGAGGCTAGATAAGAAACTTAAAAATGGTACTTGCCCAATACACTATTCAGTTTATCTGAATGGTAAATCAATGTGGTTAACTACGGGAAAATATTCCAAACCTAAAGATTGGAATTTTGAGAGGGATGAAGCTAAAGGTAAAGGAAGCAAGATTTTAATGCGTAACTTAAATAAAAAGAAGCAAGACATTCTTGATTATTTAGTAGAATGTGAGCATCTAGGTAAAGCACTAAAATTTCAACTTGTGAAATCCTTTTATAACGGAAACACTAGATGCTTTTTTCAACACTTCGACGAATTTTGCGATAAGAAGTTTAAGGATATAGCTATCGGAACCCAAAGGCATTATTTGCTTCTTAGAAAGCAATTGAAAATGTATAGAAAAGAAATTCTTGTTGAAGACTTAGACTATAAATTCTTATCAAACTTTTTTCACTTCTTAAAATGTCGAGATATAGGCGCGTCTGGAATTGGAATGAGACGAAAGAATCTAAATACTGTAATTAAGTATTTCATTAAAAATGGCTATATGGAAAGTAACCCTTGTAGCCTATTCCCTAAACCTAGAGAAAAGCAACGTGACGAATTTTTAACCCAAGAGGAAATACGTTTAATACGCAATTGTAATCTGTCTTTAGGAAACCTCACAGATGGCTTAGAAATGACTAGAAATATGTTCTTGTTTAGTTGCTATACTGGTTTACGTTTTGGTGATGTAGTAAGCCTTAAAAAAGATGATGTTAAGTCTGATTCGATTGTTAAAATTATGGAAAAGACTAAGACGAAAGTTGTAATACCACTTACAGATGAAGCCAAGTCAATCTTAAAGAAAGTTATGCCTAAAAGAGGTTTAGTATTTTCTTATAGGTCTAATGTATCAGTTAACAGAGACTTGAAACTTATTTCTAAGATTGTTAATATTAGAAAAAGAGTATCATTTCATACTGCTAGGCATACCTTTGGAACTTTACTTGCTCAAAAGAATATACAACCATTTTATATAATGAAATTATTAGGGCATTCTGATATAAGAATGACTAATCGTTATGTGAATACTGACAATACTATGATTGCTAAGGCAATGGTTAATGTAAATTTTAGTTAAAAACCTATCTTTACGATATGAAATAATTGATTAAATACATAAAATAGTTAGCGTAAGCTATTTATTGTGGTTCGAGAAAACTGGTAATTTTAACTACACTACAACTTAAATAGACTTCCGCTCACGCTACGGCGTGGGCTGGGTTTATTAGTAGTGTGGGTATACCAGTACCTCTCGAACTGTAAACACTAGTTCCACGCTTTTTTATGCTTAACCACTAAACCATTAAAATGAAAAAAGAATTTGTAGAACAGTTTCTATTAGTCAATGGTAAATATTTTCCAAAAAGTAAACTTTCTTACATAGGTAGACAAATGGAGAAAAGCAAAGTTTCTGAATATATTGTAAACAAGGGTTACTGGAATCCAATCACCACATTTATACTTATGTTCATCTTTTTAGGGTTTGGGTTTATGATGATTTTGGATAGGTTAATTCTGGGAGATTGGCTGTGGGGTTTATTAAAGCTATCTATTCCTATTTTAATCGCGTGCTTGTATTTTTTTGCTCCAGATTTAAGAGTGAATGAATTTAATTCAGATGAAATAATACTGCTTTTATCTGGATTATTTCTTCTATGGGTTTTAATAGACATATTCACTCTTTATAGTAGGATAAAAATTAGAAATTATAATAAGCTAATGAATACACTCAATAGTTTTTGGGGTAGTTTTGAGAGAAAGAAATTTAATTTCGACAAGCCTTTAGAAATAAAAACTATCGATACGGAAACACTTAGTTCTTTTGATAAGTGGAGAAAAGAAAACCCAAGTAAATCTATAAATGACTTTTACCGAGAACAAAATTCGACCCTCTGACAAATTAGGTATAAAATAGTCAAATTACGTCAGGTTGTCACAAGTCTTAATATTTTCATGTCAGTAAAATAAGCTGAAAATCTATTCTTTATTTTTAAATGAAGCTCTTTATCCCAGAAAAAAGTCCTTTCGTCCCAAAGTCAATAACTTATTGAAAGCTAAAGCTATAAATTTTCTCTAGGGTATGGTTTTGGCATAGGTATAAAAAAAAGTCCAAGATTTGAAAGGCGAGGACTTTTAAGATGTATGGTAAAATGTGCTGAAACACATAAAACCTATTTTTCGAGGGTGCAAATATAACTTCACTTTTTTTATCCTGCAACTTTTTCTCAGTCTTTCTCGGCTTAACGAATAGTGCCGATATACAAGCTATTCTTTAATTTAAATTAAACGAAATGAAGAATTTTCATTTGGTACACGATGATGGTGTGTACAAACTTAAGAGAGAGAATGCCGAAAGGGCTTCTAAAGTAATTGACGCTAATAAACCCGATGCTATAAAATCAGCAAGGAATTTTATTAAGAAACAAGGCGGTGGATCTTTAAAGATTCACAAAAATAAGGGCGGTTTCCAAGAAGAAAGAACTTACCCAAAGTCTAACGACCCACGTGCAAGCAAGGGATAAAATAAAAAACTATGCAAGATATTTACAAAGATGAATTAAATGAAATTCTGAAAAGATTAAGCAATGAGCTAGACATAACTGAAACAGAGTATAATGCTGCGAAAAAAAGTTATAGTGCAATTGGCGAGTGGTTAACTAAAGATGACTCTCCTTTAGCTAAGTTAAATCCGACAATTCTTCCACAAGGCTCTTTTAGTTTGGGCACAGTAGTTCGACCGATAAATGATGAAGATGATATTGACATAGACCTAGTTTGTAATTTTGAGATTAAGCCAGAGAATTGGACTCAAGAGCAGGTTAAAAACTCTGTTGGAGATAGGTTGAAAGTCCACGAAACTTATCGGACAATGATAGAAGATATGGATGGTGGAAGACGGTGTTGGACTTTAGAGTATAAGAGCAATGGAAGTTACCATATGGACATTCTGCCAAGTACATCTATCGAAGATTTAGAAATTATTTTGGAAGAGAAGTTTTATAATGATGATACTGATGTTGATTATTCTAAATTGGCGATTAGAATTACTGACAAGGAATTAGGAAATTACTCAACTGAAACCAATTCTAGTTATTGGAACAAAAGTAATCCATATGGTTATGCTAAATGGTTTTATAAGAGAGCAATTATTGACGTTACAAGGTTGTTTAGTTTAAATGAAGCTATTCGTCCAGTAGATAATTATACTGATAAGAAATTGCCTCTACAGAGAGCAGTTCAGTTACTGAAAAGACATAGGGATATAATGTTTAAAGACGATTCTCTTGAATCATGTGATAAACCAATATCGATAATAATAACTACTCTAGCTTCAAAAGCATATGATAAAAGTGATAATGTTATAGACGCTCTTTCGGGAATTGTATCTAGGATGCGAGATTATATAGAGGTAAGAAATGTTCCATATACAGATAGAACTGAGTTATGGGTAGCCAATCCTATTAATGACGAAGAAAACTTCGCTGATAAATGGTCTGAAACACCCCAAAAAAAGGATTATTTTTTTCTTTGGCTTGACAAATTAGAGGAGGATATATCACATCTTAAATCTAATTCAGGAAAAGGTCTTCATAATTTAAATGAATCGTTTTCTAAAAAGTTTGGTAAAAAAGCTAGTGATAAAGTATTTACTGATTATGGAAACTATAAAAGAACCTTACGAGAAGACAACAAAAGAAAAATGTCCACTACAACTGGTTTGTTGGGATTAACTGGTATGCCTATCAAGAAGCATAACTTTTACGGGACTGATGAGTAGAGTATATTTTCAAAAACCTAAAAAATATGCTGGATTTCCTCCTTCCGTTCATTTAAAAAAGATTTTGGAAGTGTATCCTAATGCTATTGTTAAAAAGGATAGTAATAAATATTTGGAAGTTGAAATAGATATGCAACCAACAGTTTTTTCTAAAACTTATTCAATTAGGATAGTTTACTCCAATCTTAAGAATATTAGTGTGTATGTTGTGAACCAAGAATTAAAACTGGCTTCTAATAGAGAAAAATTACCACATGTTTATTCAACTAAAGAACAGAAATTATGTCTCTATACTCCTACAAGAAATGAATGGAGACCTAATATGTTAATTATTGACAGTATAGTCCCTTGGGCGCTAGAATGGCTAGACTTTTATGAACATTGGCTTATCGATGGAGAATGGTTAGGAGGTGGGCATGATGAGTATGCAGCTGAAAAAAATGAAAAAAATGAAAAAAAAGTTTAAAATACTATCTATTGACGGCGGAGGAATCAAAGGGGTTTATCCAGCACAATTTCTTGAATTAATTGAAGCCAAATTACAAGGGCGAACAGACGGTAAAGAAAAATTACATCAACATTTTGATTTAATAACTGGTACTTCTACTGGGGGAATTATAGCACTTGCAATTGCTATGGGTATCCCAGCAAAAGAAATAAAGAATTTGTACTTAGATAATTGTAAGTCAATTTTCGGAAAAAAGAGGAGCATAATTAGACGGCTTTTCAATGCAAAGCACGATAATAAATTTTTAGAGCAACTTATAAGAAATAAGTTTAAAGAATATAATAATGGGAATGACCCTATATTAAATGATTGCCTGACTGATGTTTGTATTCCAATTTATGATTTGAACAAAGGTGAGCCGAGTGTGCTTAAAACAAGGTATCACGAAAATTTTGTAAGAGATTACCATATACCGATTTATCAAGTTGCGATGGCTACATCAGCGGCACCAACTTATTTCAACGCTTACACTAGTAAGTATATTGAAATGGATGGCAGTACTGAAAAAATCTTTGCTAATAAGATTGATGGTGGTGTAATGGCAAACAATCCAACTTTAGTTGCATTGCTTGAAGCATTAAAGGCTTTTGGTAAGGAGTTATCTGAAATTGAAGTATTATCGTTAGGTACGGGAGTTATGAGTTTCGGGGATAGTAAAAGCCGTAAACATTGGGGTTTAAAATATTGGTTAAATATTTCTTCTCCTAGAATATTTGACTTATTTATGAATAGTCAATCACAACTTGTCGATAATTATTTGAGCCTATTATATCAAGGAATAGATAAATCCGAAATTGCTAACCCAAATTTTGTTTATGATAGAATTACAACAATTTTAGCTAAAGACAATTACATAGATATGGACGAAAAGGATTATGAAAGAGTAAGTAATTATTCTGAATTGGGATCAATTAGTTTTCAAGAAAAAGGTCGAGTTATAATGGAAAAGCACTTTTACTAAACTTATTTATAAGTATGTCAAATGAAGAAATAAAAAAATATATAGATAGTATAAATGATGGAGGTTTTGAGGAATCAATCTTCATTAGGCACCTAAGTGAATCTGTTTTTGTAGCTAAAGTATGGGCAAAACAACCCTGTGTGACTGATAGCATTAGCGAATCAAATTCTTACAAGTTTTTCTTTGTTAAAAACGAGTTGGGCAAATCAATTGCGGCTATACTTGATATGTACTCAGATTTACATTGGTATGTATTACCAAATGAAAGAAAAAAGGGTTTGCTGACTAAGGCTTTAAGGGAAGTGGTTATTCCATATCTATTCTATGAAAGAGAAGAGCAAAGAATAACTATTAAAAAAAATATAGGGAAAGAAAATTATAGAAATTCATTAAGTGTTGCTACTTCTTTAGGATTTATTCCTATGAATGAAGATTACACTGAGCTTTCTCTCAAGAAGATTGATTTCGATTGGAGTTTTGAGAATTGGTGTGAAAAGAATAATTATCTAGGAATAGACAGAATAGAAATTTTAAAAAAAAGAGTGAATTATGCCTCCAATGTTTTATTAAAAATAAGTGATGAATTGGAGATGGCTTATTCAGAAAGTAATGAGTTAGACAATTTGTCTGAATCGGTAGGTAGATTTACTTGGAAAGTAGAAGATTTATTTTGGGAATATGAAAAATCTGACTAAGTATGTTTTAGGCTGATTAATTAAGACCGCTCCAATTAGGGCGGTTTTTTTATTGGGTCATATTTAGAAATTTGTCAAAACCATTGCCTAGAAACGATAGTCTTTTAATTTCGCTGAAATTTCTTATTAACAAATAATTATCTGATTTAAAGTTATTTACATCTAAATGTTAATAGCATTTAGCTAAAAAGTCTAAAAATCGCGATTTCCTGAAAATTTCGAGAGTTAAGGGGATTAAAGACCAATTAGTAATTTAAATTTTAAAACAATGGAAAATGTAAGTCCAAGCCTAAAATTAAGGCGATTTGTAGTTAACAGAATAGTGAAATTGGAAAAACGCCAAAAGGCTTTTTTCGAAGAGATTAAAAAAGAAAAATCTCTAGATGATATTCTAACAGTTAAAGAATGCTGTGAAGAGTATAAAGTATCGAGGAAAACATTTGATAGGTGGCGTGAAAATGGTTTACAAATAATTCAAAAAAAGCCTAATTCTAGAATATTTGTAAAGCGAGCTAGTGTTGAACAATTTTTAAATAGAAAAAATGATAGATAGATTTAAAGCTAGCGGAAAAGTAGTAGGGTTGTCTACAAGGCATCTTGAACAAATAAATACATCTGTAGTTGACGGATTTGTAAAAAATAAATTTAGAGTACCGAACAGAGATGGATCTGAATTTATTCATCTCTTTACAAATCCTTTCAATATGGAGATAACCTTAGAGGGTAATTTAAGAAAATATTGGTTTGGTAGGAATAGTGCCATGAATGATTTTTCTTATACAAGCTATATTTCTTGTATAAAATTTATAGCAACGGTGCTTAGAATTAAAAGCAAACATCTATGGCATTTAAGTATAAGGCGTATTGAGATAGGAGGTAATATAAAATTAAAGAGAAAATATGCCGACATTATCCCAGCAATGAAACGATACCCAAGATTATATAGAGTTAATTACAAGAAAGGCACGACTAAGTTTAAAGGAACTAAAAAATACATTATAGCTTATGATAAGCTTGCCGAAGTATTGAAAAATGGTAATGTAAGGATCAGTAAAAAAAACAAGGAAAAGATGCTGAAGAGCATCTTTATTTTAAGATTTGAAATAAGTTTTTTTGGTTTACATGGTTCGGGATTAAAGAATGAACTGTCTACACTTTTAGCCGTTAAAAATAATTGGAACGACCTAATTGATTTTTGGGTAGATAGTTTTGGAAAGATAGAAGTAGAAGATGAGCTTGGAGATATTAGAAAGATTAATAAGAAAAGCTTAAATCTTACCGAAATCAAAGAAATATTAATTTATCAAGCCATTAAAAGAAAATCTCTTTCAGAAGTTTATGAGTTCGTAAACCTTTACGCCAAAAGTCATTCTTGGGAATACAGAAAGGCATTGTTGAAAATTGTACGAAAATGTAAGCCAGAAAACGATAGGTTCTTAAAAATGGAGGTTGAACAAAAATTGTTAAGCAAAGCTTCACGATTATATAAGTACTGAAATTAGATACGTTAATAATATAGAGAAGATATACCCTATTAGCAACTATACTATAAAAACTATACTCCTAAACTACTTGTACTAATTATAGCCACAAGAGAGAATAAAGACATCCCAAATTTATACAAGGGAATTTTTAAAAGTTGAGTTAGCTTAATTACAAGTCTCCCAAGTATAAATTCAATGGTTTAAGCACTTGTTATAGGTATGTTGCTACTTAGGGAGTATTTTCTTTAAAGAAACCTTTAAAACAGCTTATTTGTGGTAAATTCTGACTTCTAAGACTAAATTCTAGATATTGTTTTAGAAATCCATAGCTTTTAAAAATACAAGTGTCTAAGTTTGACCTAACCTGACTAATAAAAATATTTTTATGGAAGAACATCTTATAAAAACTAATTTAAGTGAACAGTTAAGAGATTTTGATAATCTTTTAGATAAAAATTTAACTTTACATGTATTTGATATAGACTGTTCTAAAATGGAGAGATATGGTGAATTGATATTTGATAAGAGAAAGGAAAGTTATTTGGGAAGGTTATACGAATCTTTAGATAATATTTCTACATCAGCTATTTATTGGTTTGAGTATTCTAGTGTGGAAGAAGCTGAAGAATCTGAAAAGGATTATCTGAAGTTTAAAAATGACCAAATAAAGAGATTTAAAGGAACTGAAAAGTATAGAAGTACACCAGCCTTAAATAAAAATACTGGTAGTAAATACTTTTACGTTGGTGTAAGAAAGGGTGGTAAACGAAAGCGCGATGGTTTAACACATATCGCTGGTAGAATTTACCATCATTTAGGTTGTTATAGTAAGGGTTCAACATCTGGCTTACAACTTGTACATTGGTCTAATAAAACTATTCGACTTTCTGTATTAGAATTACCCAAAGGTGCTAGTAAATATTTGTATATTCTTGAGAAGTTTTATGCTATAAAATTAAGACCGCTTTTAGGTAGACATTAATTGGTTTGCTCTCCCTATAGCTCTCCCTTTTATTTATGTTGGTTGCTTAGCTACTACTAATATTAGGCTTATAGGATTAAGTTACGACCCTGGCGCGGTCACAAAAATTAAACTCCTATTAGTATACTGCTTTTAGGAGTTTTTTTATGCGTTATCTTTTAACTAATTAATTGAGGTAGGAAGATGAGTTTTGTGTAATAAAAAAATATAGAAGTTTATCTAGTAGTTTCTACAAAATATCAATTAAAACATCTAATAATTTTCGAGTAATAGTTACTCGAATGAGTATTTATTACCCAGTTATATTATATCTTTATGGTTGTAATTAGTTAAATAACAACTTGTTGTAGTTATGACTTCTTTGTTTGCTTGAATTTTGCATTATGCCATTACTAAATACAATTAAATGGCAACAAAAGAAAAATATAACTTTAGGCAAAAGTTCAATTTAGCACTCGCTTTATTAGCAGTTTTTTTCTTAATCCTCGCAACCAATTTAGTTGATAGGAGGCATTTTGAAACAGCACAAGAAGCACTAACCTCTGTTTATGAAGACCGTGTAGTTGCACAGCATTATATATTTGAGATAAGTACAATTGTTTATCAGAAAGAGCAGCAATTTATTGAAAACAATACCAATAAATGGTCGGTAGAGAATGATGCCCGCATAGAAGAGTTGATAGAGCAATTTGCTGGCACTAAACTTACCACTTCAGAACGTAGACAGTTTGAGTCTTTAAAAGAACATCTTACGACACTAGAGAGAATTGAAACAAAGTATAGAGAAAATTCTACACATAATAATACTCAAGTTATTCCTGAAATATTTAAACATATTAAGAATGACCTTAATGATTTAGCTGAAACACAAATACTTGAAAGCAAAAGTAAAATGTTCTTGGCGCAAAAATCTTTAAATACTACAAATCTTCTCTCAAATCTTGAATTAGGATTGCTCATTATAGTTGGTATTGCCATCCAATTTGTTATATTCTATAGAATCAAGAAAACGTCGTACGGCTCTAATTTAAAGACTGTCGACTAGTATTAAATTTTTCTTTTTAAAACATTATTAACTTTAAAAATTAAAGTCATTTTATGACTACCAAACTATTATCCCCTTTTCAAAAATTTGTAAAAATTGAATCCCTAAGTGGTATTCTACTTTTAGCAACTACTATATTAGCATTAGTCTGGGCAAATTCTCCTTACGCAAATAGTTATGATGCAATCTGGAATTACGAATTAGGTATCACCACACAGAGCTTTGAATTCACAAAACCTGTTATACTATGGATAAATGATGGGCTAATGGCTATCTTCTTTTTCCTCATTGGTTTAGAGATTAAAAGAGAAATCCTAATCGGCGAATTAAACTCAGTAAAAAAATTAGCCTTCCCATTATTTGGAGCATTAGGTGGTATGATTATTCCTATTGCATTATTCTTTTTAATTAACCAAAACCCCGAAACGCAAGATGGTTGGGGAATTTCTATGGCAACAGATATTGCATTTTCACTTGCTGTACTTAACGCATTAGGAAAGAGAATTCCGTTAAACCTAAAAATATTTCTTACAGCGTTTGCAATTGTAGATGATTTAGGTGCAGTTATGGTAATTGCTCTATTTTACAGCGGCACAATTAAAATGGGTTTACTTGCTATTGCTTTTGGAATATTAGTGCTCTTATATATACTTGCTGCACGCCAATTCTTTTCAAAGTTTTTACTTTTAATAGCAGGAATCGCTGTGTGGTTTTTATTTTTAAAGGCAGGTATTCATCCAACAATAGCAGGAATATTACTGGCATTTTCTGTACCCGTAAGACAAAAAATGGTTACAGATGATTTTATAAATTCATTGGGTAAATTTTATAATGACTTTAAAAAAGCTCGTATTCTTAAAAAACCAATCTTATCTAAACAACAACTTGCTCAACTTAATAATATGGATGAAACGACAGATCAATTTCGATCACCGCTTCAAAGCTTAGAATATGACTTACATGGTTGGGTGGCTTATTGTATTATACCAATTTTTGCTCTTGCTAATGCCGGCATTTCTATAAATGGTGTAGAGTCTATAAACAGTTCATTTGCTATAACCATTATCATTGCTTTGGTATTAGGAAAAGGAATAGGTGTTAGCGGTATTGTATTATTAGCACAAAAACTAAAATGGATTACAATCCCTAAAGATATTAGCAAGCAACAAATAATTGGCGTTTCATTTCTCGCAGGTATTGGGTTTACAATGGCCATATTTATAGCAAATTTAGCATTCTCGTCATCTATCTATTTAAATTCGGCAAAAATAGGTGTGCTTATTGGATCCTTAATTGCTGCAGTTATTGGATATATAATTTTACGCCGAACATCTTAATTTCACTAAATTGTATTTTTAAAACGCTATGAGTTAATGATGAATCTTCAAAACAAAAGCAATACAGAAGCGGCTTTAAAAGAGCGTATTAAAGAGTTAACTTGCCTTTATGAAGTATCATCTATCATTTCAAATGCTACTATAGAGCAGATACAAGAAAGTTTAGATGCTGTAGCTTATAGTCTAAAAAAAGGCTTTCAATATCCTAAGCAAACCGAGGTTAATATTGTTACCTCTATCTGTTCAGCTAAAACAGATATAATAAATAAGTCTAACAAATTAACATCAAACATTCAGGTTTTTAATAAGACAGAAGGTTTTATAATTGCCTCATTAAAAGATAATAAGTATTCATTTTTAAAAGAAGAAAGTCAATTACTTGATAATGTGGCTTTAAAAATTGGAAACCTTATTGAGCGTATCGAAATTCAACAAAATGAAATTTCACTTAAAAGGCAGATGGAGCACGTAGATCGCCTAGGTATATTAGGGGAAATTACTGCAGGTATAGCACATGAGCTTAATACACCTCTGGCAAATATTTTAGGATTTGCAGAATTAATTAAAGACGAAGTAAAGGGTAATAGTAATATTGCTGAAGATTTAGATAAAATAATTAAGAATGCTATTTTCTCGAGAGAAGTGGTAAAAAAGCTTTTGTTCTTTTCTTGTGAGATGCCACAGGAAATGCAAGAGCTAAATTTGGTAACTAGTGTTTATAATTCACTTTCTCTTCTTGAGGCTTCATTCAAAAAAGCTAATGTAGAGTATAGTGTAAAAATTGATGACAAGGAGCTTTTTGTTCGAGCAGATAAGGTTCAACTTATGCAGATTATTTTTAATCTTATAATTAATGCAATCTATTTTACACCAAAGCATGGTTTAGTAACAATTTCGGTATCAGAAACTAAAAAGCACATCGTTTTTAAAGTGTCAGATGAAGGATTAGGATTACCTGAAGAAATAATTGAAAAAGTTTTTCAACCTTTTTTTTCAACCAAACCAACAGGAGAAGGTTCGGGTTTGGGATTAAGTGTGGTGCACGGTATTGTAACTAGTCACAAGGGAACAATTACTGCAAAGAATAACAAAATCAAAGGAGCTACTTTTACAGTATGCCTTCCAAAAGTATAATGGTTTAAATGGAGCTAAGAAAAGAAAATATTTTAATTGTAGATGATGATATTAATATCCTCGAATTGTTGCAGCGCCATCTTAAATCATGGAACTATCATACATATAAGGCACTTTCTGTAAAAGAGGCTGTTCAAATTTTACGGGACACTAAAATAGACTTACTAATTACCGACTTAAAAATGCCGCAAGTAGATGGTTCAGAACTCATCAAGTTTGTTTCAGAGCATTATCCAACATTACCAAAGCTCGTGGTTACGGGTTATCCATCTATTCAAGATTCTCTTGTAGCTATAAAGTCTGGTGTTGCAGATTATCTAACAAAACCATTTACTAAAGAAGAGCTAAAAAGTGCTGTAACTATTTCGTTAGGTAAACGTGATAATTTAAATTCTTCCTCTTCAAACTTAAAACCTACAAAGGATAATTCTTATGGTGAAATTATAGGAAAGTCAGAAAAGATTAATGATGTTATTCAGGTTATAGAGCGTGTTAAGGATAATAAGGCTACTATATTTATTAAAGGCGAAAGCGGGACAGGTAAGGAGCTTGTAGCGCGTGCTATACATTATCAAGGGAAATTTTCTAGAGCACCTTTTATTGCTGTTAATTGCGGCGGTATTCCTGAGAACTTGTTAGAGGCTGAACTTTTTGGGTATACAAAAGGAGCTTTCACTGGAGCCGACAAGAATCGAGACGGTTTTTTTCAGGCTGCAAATGGTGGAACTATTTTTTTAGATGAAATTGGCAATGCATCTAAAGCTGTGCAAACACGATTGTTAAGAGTCTTACAAGAAAAAGAAGTGGTGAAGTTAGGTGCACAGAAAGCAAGCAAAATAGATGTGCGCATAATAGCTGCTACAAATGGTAACCTAAAGGAGATGATTAAAAAAAATACCTTTAGGGAAGATCTTTTTTACCGTCTTACTGTCGTTGAGATTAATGTTGCACCACTTCGTGATCGAAAAGAAGATATCCCATTACTCATCGAAAAATTCCTATTTAAATATGGCGTAGAGTACAAAGATCGCTTTGTACGTATTACACAAGAGGCAACAGGAATCCTGCAGCGCTATAACTGGCCAGGAAATATTCGAGAACTGGAAAATGTAATACAACGTGCTGTAATTATGTGTAACAAAATTATAGGTGTAGAACATTTACCAGATAACTTAAAATTAGATATCAGTTTCCCTGAAGATTCTTTATTGCCATTAAAACAAATTGAAAAGGAGTATATCCAGAAAGTTTTGAATGCTTGCAACAATAACAAAACAAAGGCTGCTGAAATTTTAGGAATCACGCGAAAAACTCTACGAAGTAAGATGGAAAATTAGCTTTTCTATAAACGTTTACTTTCTACTCATCTGAGTAATTATTTACCAAATAATTTTCACTTTAGGTTTTTTAGAAATCAAATGAACCCTTATACAATAAGGGTTTTTTATTAAAGCCAATGTTGAAAAATTAATTGGCATATCGATTGCCTATACTATAAAGAATCTTAAAACTAAATCTTTCACTCGCCATACCGCGAATTGAAATGATGTAAATATAGTATGAGTGTTTATTAAATTAAATAAGATTTCAAGATATGAAATACGGAAGCTTAATAATAGAAAAAAAAGAATATGTGCTTTTAAAGCGCATACTTAATATTTCAAGCTATGCTAAAGATTTTGATACTCAAAAAGCAATAAAATGTTTAAATGATAATCTTAAGGATGCCCAAATTCTGGATGAGGAAGATGTCCCTACAGATGTTATTAGGTTTAACTCAAATATTTTGGTAGAGTTTAATGAAAATTTAAATAAACACTTACATCTTGTTATTCCAGCAAATAAAAATATAAAAGAAGATAAAATATCTGTTATTACACCATTGGGAGCCTTACTCTTTGGGTGCGCAGAAGGAGATGTGTTATACGAGAAATTAGGCTCTGGTATACAGCATCTGCAAATTAAGAAAGTAATACAGGACAATATGCAGGGTAAAATAGACGTGGTAATATAAATATATAACGAAATGGAATTACAAAATATAGAAATCCATACTCAAGATTCTGATGTTGAGGTAGCACACAAAATTAATTCTATGGAATTGCACAATTGGATAAATCATCTCGCTTATGTGGGTGAAGAGTTAAAAAGCCTTGTCACATTTTTTAACTCTCAATCTTCTAAAAAATGGATGGAGAGAGAAAAATTATCTCAACGCTTTCAAATTATTATGTTTGATAATAATGTTATACATCCGCCAGTTGCAAAACTTTTTGGATTCGCGTACTTCTATTGTTGAATGTCAGGATATGAAATGCAATATTTCTTTTATACAAGAACATGAGAAGTGTAGAAGAATGTATCAATTTCATATAGATAAGTATAGAAAAATGAAAGATACTTTCTTTACAGATCTTCAGAGAAAAATAAACGAACAAGTAAAATCTGCATAAATTAAAATGAAAATTATGCCAAACATTAAAAATATAAAAACTGAAGCTCAAGACTATCTTAATGCTAAGATGAATAATATGACAACGAGTGATCGCGTAAAAGCTTCACGTGAAGGAAAAAGACTCATTTTGGTTATCAATGAGTTTTTTAAATCTACTAATGAAAAATCATTAATGGATTTAATGAAAGCTATCACAGTTAAAAAAAAGAAAATTGAAGTTCGTCTTAATGGGAAATAAAGACAGCTCTCTTAATTAATAAAAATGTCTATTATCGTTTAAGAGTGAAATGACCTTTTAATTGTTGACTCATAGGTAAACCACTAGAATCTTCATTAATTAATTGAACTAAATACCAATAATCATTAGAAGGCATTTGCTTACCATGAAATGTTCCATCCCAAAATGGTTCAGATTGGGATAAAGCTTTTAATAACTTACCATATCTATCAAATATGTAAACCTGTGCTTTAGGGTCTATAGTAAAAACATTTCGAACATTCCATACATCATTAAATCCATCATTATTTGGTGTAAGAAATTCTGGAATTAAAATTTCATTAGGCGGTAGTATTACAGGAGGCTCACAGTCCTGTAGTGTTAATGTAAAAGTTTCTTCACTAAAGCAACTAGGTGTTGTCAATGCTTCATCATAAATATATAAAGTTACAGGGTAATTTTGAAAGTCTTCAAAATTAAGTACAGTACCTGAAGAATAAGATGTTCCTGCACCATTTGAACCTGTATAATACATTTCGTTTCCAGATAAATTATTTCCTGTAATTGTAGGTAATGTAAATGATTCGCATTCATTTACGTTTGCCATGCTATCAATTTGAGGAAAATTGATGAGCACATCCTGATCCTGCGTCGATGAGTTTCCGTTGGCATCGGTATAGGTCCAGGTCACGGTAGTGGACGAGGTGATCGGGAAAGGTGTCGA
>NZ_PAZX01000018.1:0-14544 GCF_002716225.1 Croceibacter sp.
AATATCCCTATTGAAAATGCAGGTGCATTTATTGAAGCTGTTAAGGAATATAAAAGTAAATAGTGATTTAATCTTGTCTCATTTAAGTGTATTAAAATAAAGACACCGATTTTTATAGAAATAAAGAGGTTCTAAACGATTAAGACTATGAAAATCTGGTCCAGACTTAAAAAACTAAGTATAAAGCAATTACTAAATTTAGGAGTTGTTTTTATACAACGTCCCTTGTTAATTCGCCCAACGCTTAAAGCCACCTCTAAGACTATGTCTATCTCTCAAAAGGAGTTTGGTAGTGCACAACATAAAAATGGAAAACCAAATGCATTTAGACATGCGTTATGGAACATTCTTTTGGCAAAAGTAGCTTACACAAAAAATGAGACAGCAGCAACAGATTGGGCAGAACAAGTAACTACACTTCACGAAAAACTAGCACCTAATGCACCATTAGAAACTGTTATGGATTTACATAATAATATGGTAGGGCGTCAGTTTTTTTCTGAAACTTTAGATCTATCTGAAAAGGAATTAATTCAGTTTTTAAAAGAGAAGTCTAGTCTGGCAAAACAAATTACCAAGGTAGAAGACGTAGAGCGTTATCCTAATGAATTGGTTTATATTTAAGCTATGATAACATCAGTTTTTAAATCAATATCAGCCTACAGAAGTAGTTTCAGTTTAATTTCTAAATTAAAACTGTGGAAATACTTTGCTATCCCAATGATTATTAGTTTTGTTACAGCTATGCTAATAGGTATATCTGCTTGGGGATTGTCAGACAATATCGGTTCACTTATTTCTAAAGCTTGGATCTGGGATTGGGGCAAAGCAACATTTACTACAATTAGCACTGTTTTAGGTGGTCTTATAATTATTGCAATTGGACTTATACTTTACAAACACATTGTTATGGCATTAAGTGCGCCATTTATGAGTCCTGTTTCAGAAAAGATTGAGCAACATTTTAACCCTCAAGCAGTTCATTCACACAGAGATACAAACAATGTACAACAATTATGGCGAGGTATAAAAATTAACGTTCGCAATCTTACTATGGAGTTATTGTTAACAGTACCTATCCTACTTATAGGGTTTATACCGGTTGTAGGTATTTTCTCTACAGTATTATTGTATGCTGTTCAAGCTTATTATGCAGGGTTTGGAAATATGGACTACACATTGGAGCGTCATTATAATTATTCAGAAAGTATTTCATTTGTAAAACAAAATAGAGGCTTAGCCATAGGCAATGGTCTGGTGTTTATACTATTTCTTTTTATACCAATCATAGGTATTATTCTAGTACTACCATTATCTGCAACTGCAGCAAGTAAGGTAACGCTAGAAAAGCTTCAGCAACATAAAACCTTATAGTTTAAGAGTACTATGAAAGAGCAGTTTTTTAACTACATACAAACATTACAAGATACCATTACTGCAAAGCTAGAAGCGGTTGATGGCAAAGCCAAGTTTAAAGAAGACCTTTGGGAGCGCGAAGAAGGTGGCGGTGGCAGAAGCCGAGTTATAGAAAATGGAGATGTCTTTGAAAAAGGTGGTGTAAATATTTCTAAAGTTCACGGACCGTTAAACCCAGCAATGCAAAAGTACTTTAACGTTGGCGATGTTAATTTTTTTGCGTGTGGCTTAAGTTTAGTATTACATCCTAAAAACCCTTTTGCGCCAACTGTACATGCAAACTGGCGTTATTTCGAAATGTATGAGAAAGACGGCACATTGGTAGATAATTGGTTTGGTGGCGGTCAAGATTTAACACCGTATTATTTGTTTGAGGAAGACGCTATTCATTTTCATAGCATTTGCAAATCTGTTTGTGATGCTCACGACCCTTCTTTTTATGCGCTATACAAAAAACAATGCGACGACTATTTTTATAATGCTCACCGCGATGAAGCTAGAGGTTTAGGTGGTTTGTTTTTTGATCATTGTAAAGCCACACCAGAACGAAGTATGACAGATTGGTATAACTTTGTTACACAAGTGGGTGATAGTTTTTTAGATGCTTATGTGCCTATTGTAGAGAAAAGAAAAGATATACCATTTACACCAGAACAACGCGATTGGCAAGAAATAAGACGCGGTCGTTATATAGAGTTTAATTTAATACATGATAAAGGCACGTTGTTTGGCTTAAAAACAAACGGCCGTATAGAAAGTATTTTTATGAGCTTTCCGCCTCACGTACAATGGCGCTATAATTACGAACCAGAAAAAGGTACCAAAGAAGACAAATTATTACACGTATTAAAACACCCCAAAGATTGGGTTTAAACACAATTAAAATGAAGCATATTTTCACAATACTAATCTTACTAATTACACTTAGTTCTTGTAAGAATAATAAAGAATTGGACATCTTATCAGATCCTGAGCCTTTAACAGAACTTAAATCTCAAGAAGAGCACATGAGAGCTGCAGTAACCTATTTAACAGCTAGCAGAATAGATGATGCTTTAAAGGAACTAACACAATGTATTAGAACTTACCATAACGAGCGCGCTTACATTATGAAAAGCGACATTCTTCTAAGAGAGAAGAGATACCAAGAGTATTTAGAAAATACAGAAGACGCCAGGCGCTTCGAAGAATTTCAATCACCTACTCTTTTTATGCATAATGGTTTAGGTTATGAACTTACTGGCGAAGAAGATAAAGCAAAACCCTTTTATGAGAAAGCATTGTTAAGGTGGACGCTAAACGGTACAACTCAAGAAAACTACAGACAAGTGCTAACACAAAAACCATTTTTAACAGCAGTGGTGTTTGGTAAAGACGTAGCCTTAAAAGACTTTGATAAAATCTTTTCAGATTTTGGTAAAACCCGCCAAGATACTATCATAAGAGAACAATTTAGACCATTGCTAGAAACCTATGACGGTACAGGAATGAGTTATTTTTATTTTGAAATTGAAAAAAATCCTACAGAATAATGTATCCATTAAGACGTAACCGAAGATTAAGAACTAACGCATCTATTAGAGGATTAGTTAGAGAAACCATGCTTTCACCTAATGATTTTATTGTACCACTTTTTATTACTGAAGGCTCTGGCGTAAAAGATGAAATAGCATCTATGCCAAATTATTACAGATATAGCTTAGATCTTTTAAAGGAAGAAGTAAAGTCGCTTTGGGATTTAGGATTGCGTTCTGTGCTTTTATTTGTTAAAGTTCCCAATAACTTAAAAGACAATGCAGGAACAGAAGCATTAAATCCAGATGGACTAATGCAACGCGCCATAAAGACCGTAAAAGATACATGTCCAGATATGGTTGTTATGACAGATGTGGCGTTAGACCCATATTCAATTTTTGGTCATGATGGTGTTGTGGGTGATGGCCAAATAATTAACGACGACACTAATGCAATCTTGGCAGAAATGTCTTTATCTCATGCTAAAGCAGGTGCAGATATAGTTGCACCAAGTGATATGATGGATGGACGTATTTTCGAGATTCGTAGCTTGTTAGAAGATGAAGGTTTTCATAATACCGGTATTATGAGTTATTCGGCTAAATATGCCTCTGCATTTTATGGGCCATTTAGAGACGCTTTAGCATCTGCTCCTGTAGATGTAAAAGATGTTCCTAAGGATAAACAAAGTTACCAAATGGATCCAGCGAATAGAGACGAAGCCATTAAAGAAACTATTATGGACGTACAAGAAGGCGCAGATATCGTTATGGTAAAACCAGGACTTTGTTACTTAGATATTGTAAGAGATGTAAAAGAAGCGGTTGATGTTCCTGTAGCAGTATACCAAGTAAGTGGAGAATATGCTATGCTTAAGGCTGCCGCAGAAAAAGGATGGCTGGATCATGATGCTGTAATGTTAGAGCAGTTTGTATCAATTAAACGAGCTGGCGCAAATATGATTGCTAGCTATTTTGCCAAAGATGCAGTAAAACTTTTATAGCGCTTTTAAAGCTTTTGCTATAATTTCAGAATGATCAAATGCCAAATTAGGAAGGTTATTTAAAGGCCACCATTTGGCATTTTTTGCATCGTCTGCAGCTTCAACTTTAGGAGTGCTAGATATTGTTCCTACAAAAGCAATACTAATAGTTCGTCCTCTTGGGTCTCTGCCAATAGCTCCAAAAACTCCTATTTGTTTAAGAGCCTTTACATCCAATCCTGTTTCTTCTTTTAATTCTCGTTTAGCTCCTGTTTCAAAGGTTTCATCTGTTTCTAAAAAACCTCCAGGAAGCGCCCACTCATCTTTAAACGGATCGTTTTTACGCTGTATGAGTAATACATAATCTGTATTGGATAATGTAGAAAAAATTACAGCATCTGTAGTAATGCTAATCTCTTGTTTTGGCATCTTTTCTAAATTTTTTAAGTGGTATAATTCAATTCTATACTAAAAGTAAGAAAGGTTTAGCGTTAATCATTATTTTTCAGAAAGGATTAATACAAAGACATTGTCTATTTCCTTAACTTGTCACAAAAAATTTATCATCTAATGACATTACTCATAATTTACGCGGTAGTTTCTATCTTTTTTTCGTTTTTATGCTCGATTTTAGAAGCAGCTCTTTTAAGTGTTACACCAACATTTATTAAAATTAAAACTAAAGAAGGGAAAGGCTACGCACAACCTCTGGCAGAGTTTAAAAAAGATATAGACAAGCCATTAATAGCCATTTTAACATTAAATACCGTAGCGCATACGGTTGGTGCAATCCTGGTAGGAGTACAAGCAGAAAAGGCTTTTGGAAGTGGAAATAATTCTGTAGGTATTGTGTCTGCAATTATGACGGTATTAATTCTTGTTGTTTCAGAAATAATTCCTAAAACCATTGGTGCTACCTATTGGAAAAGCTTAGGAAACTTTACAGCAAAGTTCTTAAAGCTTATTATGTTTCCGTTAAAATATACGGGTATACTTTGGATTCTTACACTTACCACAAAACTTATTGGAAAATCTGCGCACGTAAGTACAATGTCCAGAGAAGAGTTTATGGCTATTACAGACGCCGCTGAAGAAGAAGGCGTTTTTGAGGAAAATGAAACCACTGTAATTAAAAATTTATTGGTCTTTAAGTCTGTTGAAGCTAAAGATGTAATGACACCATTTTCTGTAGCTATTATTGAAGATGAAACAAAGACTATTGAAGAGTTTTACCAAGAACACAAGCATTTAAAATTTTCTAGAATTCCTGTTTATAAAGAGAAAACCAATAACATTACTGGTTTTATTCTTAAAGATGATGTGCTAGAGGAAATGTTAGACAACAAAGGACCAGACGCTTTATCTACATTAAGGCGTGATATCTTAATGACTTCTAACAACACACCGATACCAGAACTTTTTGAATTTTTTGTTGAGAAACGCGCACATATTGCCATGGTATCAGATGAATATGGTAATTCTGTAGGTATTGTAACTATGGAAGATATTATTGAAACGCTTTTAGGTCTAGAAATTATGGATGAGAGTGACCGTGTGGAAGATATGCAGGAGCTAGCTAGAAAAAACTGGGAAAACCGCGCAAAACGTATGGGATTATTAGAGTCTAAAAAAGCTAATGAAGATGGATCCTCTAAAGCTTAATAAATTAGATGAAGCTATTATTAGTTCTCCTCTAGGTGCTATTCAAGTTTTGGGAGATGAAAATGGCGTACAGTCTATTTTATTTTTAGAAGATGCCAAACCCTTTACTGAAGATATTCCTAAAAGCTTATCCATAGCCGTACAAGAGCTTACAGATTACTTTACCAAGAAAACTAAGGATTTTACTTTTAAATTAAACCCTCAAGGCACAGAGTTTCAACAGAAGGTGTGGCAACAACTGTGTACAATTCCGTTTTCTAAAACATCATCTTATTTAGATATGGCGAAAGCTTTGGGTGACCCAAAAGTAATTCGTGCCGCAGCTAGTGCCAATGGTAAGAATCCTATATCTATAGTAATTCCGTGTCATCGGGTTATAGGTAGCGATGGTAGTATGACTGGTTATGCTGGTGGCATTTGGCGTAAAGAATGGTTACTAAATCACGAAAGTGCTGTTACACAAGGTACATTGTTTTAAACATTAGATATATTCATGAAATTTTTAAAATCTGTTTTTAAAGGGATACTGCTAATTATTGGTTTGGCCATAGTACTACTCTATATCTTTGATTATGATTATATCCTTAAAGGTGTTCGCGTTGTTTACCTAACTGGCCATACAACTGCTTTTATAGATGACGCTAAGTATTTTGACAATAGGTCAATTGAGGCAGAAAACCCTCAAGATTGGCCTAAACACAAGCTATACAATCAAGCAACACCAACAACAACCTTAAATGAAATAAACGATAGATTAGGAACCATAGCGTATGTCATTATAAAAAATGATAGTATTTGGTATGAGGACTATGCTGAAAGCTATTCAGACACTTCTAAAACCAATAGCTTTTCAATGGCTAAAAGTATTACCGTAACACTTTTAGGCAAAGCCATTCGAGATGGTTTTATTACTGGTTTAGACCAACCTGTAGCAGATTTCTTCCCAAAGTTTAATACAGACCTAGGTAAAGAAATGACCGTAGGAGATTTGGCGTCTATGTCTTCTGGACTAAATTGGGACGAGAGTTACTCAAGTCCATTTTCCTTAACTGCAAGATCGTATTATGACACTAATATAAGAGATGTAATTTTAGGGTTAAATGTTGTTGAAAACCCAGGTGAATCCTATAAATACCTAAGTGGTAACACACAGCTTTTAGGAATGGTAATAGAAAAAGCGACCAACCAAACACTTACAGACTATTTGCAAGAAAGTTTTTGGACACCAATGGAAAGCTTTGAAGATGCAACCTGGCAATTAGATAGTGAAGACTCTGGAATGGAAAAATCATATTGTTGCATTGCAAGCAACGCCAAAGATTTTGCCCGCTTTGGTAAACTTTATAAAGACAAAGGTGCCTGGAACGAAGAACAGCTGTTAGATTCATCTTTTGTTAGCACTGCAATCGAGCCAAGGTTTAAAGACAGTCCTGAATACGGTTATGGATTTTGGTTAAGTAACCATTTGGGAAAAGATATTTTTGCAATGCGCGGTATTTTAGGACAGTATGTAATAACTATACCAGAAGATAATGTCATCATTGTTCGCTTAGGCCATAAACGTGGGCAGTTTGTAGATAAACCATTTACCCAAGACTTTTATACTTACATAGAAGAAGCCTACAGCATGATGGCCGAACATTAAAAGGCGTTATTTTTTTAGTTATCTTTTCATTTAAATAGATAAACTATGATTTCTAAGCTTAATCTTGAGCACATTTTATTTTTAGATATTGAAACTGTACCAGAGTATGAACAGTGGAGTGAGTTAGATGATGATACAAAATTACTTTGGGAAACTAAAACTCAATACCAACGTAAAGACGAGTTTACACCAGAAGACTTTTATGATCGTGCAGGTATTTGGGCAGAGTTTGGTAAGATAGTTTGCATATCTGTAGGATATTTTAAAATTCAAGGTGACAGCAGGCAGTTTAGAACAACCTCTTTTCACGGAGATGAACCAAAAATATTAAGAGATTTTAAGGGGCTTTTAGAATCTCATTTTAATAGACCTCATCATTTGCTTTGTGCTCATAACGGTAAAGAATTTGACTTTCCCTTTATTGCTCGCCGTATGATAATACATCATATCGAGCTGCCATTTAAACTTAATTTATTTGGAAAAAAACCTTGGGAAATACCACATCTAGATACATTGGAACTTTGGAAATTTGGGGATTACAAACATTATACGTCTCTAAAATTACTTACCAAAATATTAGGGATTCCTTCACCTAAAGATGATATTGATGGTAGCCAGGTTCGTGATGTTTTCTATAATGAAAAAGATGTTGATCGTATTATTATATACTGTGAAAAAGACACCGTTTCTGTAGCCCAAATATTCTTAAGATTAAGAAATGAAGAGCTTTTGCATGACTCAGAGGTACTTTCAGTTTAAAGAACCTATATATGGTAAAATCAGAATTTAGACGAGTAGCAGAAAAACATAATTGTAAACTTCAAGTTAGTGATAACGATATTGCTATTGGTATGGGTGTAAGAAGTCCAAGGGTAATATATAGATTAATTTGTGATTATAAATCTTCAGAAATAATTATAGATAACAAAACAGGTTTTGAGTTTGTAGGAAATGTTTCTTGTTGGTTTAAAACAACTCATAATTCTTTAAGTTTAAACTTAAGTACTAAAACTCATTTTAATAGAATCTTTTCTAGAGCCAAAAATCCATTTAAAATAGATGTTAATAATTATAGCTTGGAAACTTTTTTAAAAAACTCCAGTGACTTAAAGTCTTTAGAGACTATTGCAAAGACTACTAAATTTGAACCCCAAATTATAGGAAGTTATAACAATGGTCGTTATCATTTAAAAACCACTTATCATCTTCAATTTAAAAATTGGGAGCAAGCATTAGACCCATTACTCCTCTTCTATAAAGAGTTTATAGATAATTTTTCAGTTAATACATAATAAAAAAGGCCGCTCTATTTCTAAAGCGACCTTTTCATTTAAGTGTTGGTTAATTTACTCTTTAATAAAGCGTTTTGTTATAGTTTGTCCATCTATAGTAGCATTTAGTAAATAGATACCACTTTCTAGATTTCCTACTTCTAACGTGTTGCTCAAGTTTCCTTTTGCAACTTGCTGTCCTAACATATTAACTATTGTAAATGTTGCTTCTTTTTGAGACACAAAGTCTACTTGTAAAGATACTCCTTTTACAGGGTTAGGGTAAATATTAAATGTTGAGTTAACTGGTGGCGCCTGAGGCACTAGGTTTGTGATTCCAAAAGAAGATCCACAAGCTCCCAAGTTTGTCCAACCACTAGCTGTTCTTTCAAATAAATTACCTTGATACGTAACACGATCTCCAGTACTATAAGATTGAGAACTGCTATAAGGTGCAACACCTGCGCAGATGTCTGCTGTACCGTCTATAACTCTCACATCATCAATAGCGATATCTGCTTGCCACGTAGAGCCTGTAGTTCTATTAAATCTTAGTCTAATAGATGATCCATTATAAGCAGAAAGATCTACAGTTGCAGATTGCCAAGCATTTCCTTTATTTCCTGTTTCGGAGAATAACGTTGTCCAAGTTGCTCCATCATTATCACTAACATCTACTTTTAAACTTCCCATATCTGATGCACCATACATATGATACTTAAATGTAAAGTTTGGTTGTGCTGTAGCAGATAAATCTATACAAGGTGAATTTAAAATTGCTTGTTTGTTAGGATAGCCTGTACCGTTTCCAGAAGCTTCAACAAAAACGTAGAAACTACCTTCAACCGCACTTGATGGTCCTGTATTGCTAGATGGTGTACCACTAGCGTCTCTAGTCCAGTTTATATCGTCTGAAGTAGATTGCGTCCAAGCTCCTAAATTACTTTCATAACCTTCTGAATAAGGGAATGAGGAGATACCATTTACACAACCACCACCAGATGCTGGTGAGTCTGTAGTTACAGATACTGTATTACTAGCTCCAGATACATTTCCTGCGTCGTCTTTTGCGCGAACGTTAAATGTATAATTAGTTCCAGAAGATAATCCGGTAATTTGAGCAGATGTATTAGCTGTAGTTCCTAATAAAGCAGTTCCTTGATAAACATCATATCCTGTTACTCCAACATTATCGTTTGAAGCATTCCAAGATAAATCTACTGTAGTTTCTGTGATGTTAGAAGCAGATAAATTTGTTGGCACACTTGGTGCTTGAGTATCTGCAGCAGAGCTTCCAATATTAACTGTATAATCTTCTACTTCACCATAGCTAAATGATTCACAAGCGCTAGGCACACCGTTATATTTCATAGAAACTCTCATACGAGTAGCTCCATCTGAAGCATTGGTTGGCACTGTAAAGCTACCACTTACAGGTGTATTTTGTGTAGCTGCAACACTTGTAACTAATTCTCCAGAATCAGAAAAATCTCCATCTTGGTTATAATCTATCCAAACGGCATAGCCCTCAGAATATACAGTTCCTGTCCAGGTAGGTGTAATTGTAATTGTATATGCATCACCTTTTGCCAAGTCTGTTTCCACAGCTGTATGATTTTGGTATCCACCGCTTCCAGCACCAGAAGTATTATTAATATCTGCCAATTGTACTCTAGAGATATACTCATCTGCAACACTGTTACCATTAGAGGCACAATAGTTAGAGCCACCATTTCCTCCACCAAAAGCATCTCCTACATTAACGGCATGCCAAGCATTTGTTACTGCCTGCTCTTCTGCGCCACCAGCTCCATAAAGATCTTTAGCCGCTTGTATTGCGCCAGCTCTTGCATTTGCAAACGTAGAGTTTGCAGATAAATAGTTATTTAATGTTCTGTAAGCAATTTTAGCAGATTTATCCATACCAATTCCACTTACTGAAAACACATCGCCAACGTCATTTGTACCATTGCCACCTTCAACTAATAAGTAAAACCAGTAGTTTAATACACCAGAGTTTGTATGTACTCCACAATAGTCATTAGATTGCGTTGGTGTTCCACAATTAGGGTTTTGCCAGAATTGACCTCCATAAGTATCTGGTTGTCCTAATGATGTTGGATTACTCATAGAGCGTAGAGCAGCAGAGCCGCTTCGTCTATCAATTTCATCTCCTATTAACCAAACTTCATCAGTTGGGTTAGTATCACTTCCATTTCCTTTTGCAAAATGCTCTACTGCTGCACCCCAAATATCTGAGAAGCCTTCATTAAGACCACCAGATTCTCTTTGGTATGCAAGATTTGCAGTAAACGTTGTTACAGCATGTCCTATTTCATGAGATGCAACATCTATACTTGTTAATGCATCAAAAAATCCATTTCCTTCATTACCATTCGAAGAACCATCACCGTAAGACATTACAGAACCATTCCAGAATGCGTTATCATAATTGTTGTCTACATGAACATAACTTCTAATTTGTGCACCACTACCGTTGTAACTATCACGACCGTGAACTTGTTGCCAGTAATCATACGTTTCCATTGCACCCCAATGAGCATCTAAAGCCGCATTATCTTTATTTGCGCTATGCTCTGCAGTTGTCCAATTATTATCATTGTCTGTAAACTCATCATAATTATTAATGTAAGGATACGTGCCTCCTGGCGCCTGATTTTTAGCATCACGAGTATAAACATCTCTACCAGTATCTGCTAACCTATAGCTACCACCAGTAAGTTGAGTTTCAATAGTACGAGAACCACTATAACGAGTAGCAGCAGTACCACTAGCCATCATAGCAATGCTTGTATAATTATCATACGTTGTATCGTTTTCAAATTGAGATACAGTTACCATTGGCTCACCTACGTGACCAAAAGAGTTTGCGTGTTTAATAGTTGCATTGTAAAATAATGCGTCTCCATTTTTAGCATCTATATAAAGATCTCCACGACTAATTGGATACGTTGCATAAATATCAAATTTGTAGGCTAACTTGTAAGTAGAAATTTCATCACCATTATACATTGGTAAAATTACAAGGTCTCCAGTAGGTTTTTGGTAACCATCCATTTCTGCAGCTGCATCTGGATATTCCCATAAATAATGTTGCGCACCTATGTGGTTAACAGCGCGCATTAATGCTTGTTGGTTAGTTAATGTTGTTGTAACATCTAAATCTTTTATAGGATAATACTCACCACTTACTGCTTGTGGGATACCTTGTTTAGAATGTAGTTTTGAAATTGCAAACTCAACAGGAATGCCTTGATGGCGTTGTTGAAATTCTTGCTGTGAAAATCCGAGATTATCTGTAGATTGCTTTCGCGGAGTAAGTTGATTGTTTTGGCCTAGGTTATAAACTTGTCCTAGTACATCTTGAGGGCTAGATGATTTTCTTTGAGTATCGTCTAAAACAATTAGTTTAGGCGGTTGCTTTACATTGCGTTTTTCGTCTCTTCGATCTGTTTGTGCTTGTAGCATTGGAGCACAGAATAAAAGAGCGAAAAATACACTTCCATAAAAATTTCTCATAAAATAAAGGGTTTAGTTAATGAATTGTGTAAATACTTCCTGAATTCACAAAAAGTAACCGAAGTAAATGAATTTTATTTAAACACTATGTTATAATCGTTGAAGCGCACAATAAATTAACTTATTGTTAACAAATAGAGTGTTCTTTTTGTTAAAATTATGGTTTAACCATAGTTTGAAAGCCACGACTTTACCTCTATTAATTGTTAAAAGATGATTACTTTTGAAGATATGTTAACTGTACAGAACCTAACCATTGCTTTTAAATCGCAAGACGACTTTATTCCGGTTGTTAACAACATATCATTTGATCTTAAACCTAACGAAATACTTGGCGTTGTTGGTGAATCTGGTTCTGGGAAATCTGTGTCTACTCTCGCTATATCTGGTCTTTTGCCTAAGAAAATCTCTAAAATAACTTCTGGCAATATCACATTTGAAGGAACTTCTCTGCTCGAATATTCTAACGCCCTAATGACAATGTTAAGAGGCAAAGAGATTGCTATGATTTTTCAAGAACCTATGAGTGCTTTAAACCCTTCTATGACTTGCGGAGCACAGGTACTTGAAATTATATTGCAACATAAAGACATAACACCTGCTAAAGCTAAGGTTGAAACGCTTCAGTTATTTGAAAAGGTTAAATTACCTAGGCCAAAAGATATTTTTAAAAGCTATCCTCATCAAATAAGTGGAGGCCAAATGCAACGTGTAATGATTGCCATGGCTATTGCCTGTAAACCAAAGATTCTTATTGCAGACGAACCAACAACAGCGTTGGATGTAACTGTACAGAAAGAAATAATTCAGCTTTTAAAGACGCTTCAGAAAGAAACTAAAATGAGTATTATATTTATATCTCATGACTTGGCTTTGGTTTCAGAAATTGCTCAACGTGTTATTGTTATGCACAAAGGTAATATTGTTGAAGAAGGCAAAACAGAAGACATATTTTTGCAACCTAAGCAACTTTATACCAAAGCATTAATTGCATCTAAACCTAATACTAAAATTCATTTAAAAAGACTACCTACAGTTAGTGACTTTGTGAACAATACTGTACCAACAGAAACGATAAGTGACAATGAAAGACGTTTATTTAGGAAACAACTCTTTGAGCAAAAACCATTATTGGAAGTAGTTAATGTAGATAAAGAGTTTTACAGCAATGCCGGATTATTTAGTAAAGCAACCATTGTAAAAGCTGTTAATAATGTAAGCTTTAAAGTTTATGAAGGTGAGACCTTAGGATTGGTTGGTGAAAGTGGATGCGGAAAATCTACACTTGGAAATGTTATTCTACAACTTCACAAGGCTACAAAGGGTAAAGTATTTTATAAGGGAGAAGATATTACTAAATTAAAAAGCAAAGCTTTAAGGGTTTTACGTAAAGATATTCAGTTAATTTTTCAGGACCCATTTTCTTCATTAAACCCAAGGATTACTGTTGGTAAAGCAATTGAAGAGCCTATGAAAGTTCATAAATTATACAAAAACGATGACGAGCGTAAAGAAAAAGTAATTTCAATTTTAAAACGCGTAGGCTTAGACGCTTCACACTATTATAGGTATCCTCACGAGTTTAGTGGCGGCCAACGCCAACGTATTGGTATAGCTAGAACTATAGCATTGCAACCAAAACTAATTGTGTGTGATGAATCTGTTTCTGCCCTAGACATCTCTGTGCAAGCGCAAGTGCTTAATTTGTTAAATGAGTTAAAAGAAGATTTTGGATTTACCTATATCTTTATTTCTCATGATTTGTCTGTTGTTAAGTATATGGCAGATGAGCTTATTGTCATGAATAAAGGACAGATTGAAGAGCAAGGTGATCCAGACCATATTTATGAAAACCCAAAAACGCATTACACCAAACGTTTAATAGCAGCTATTCCTAAAGGCATCTAATCCTATAAAGTTTCCTACTTTTACACTTTAAATTTATAAGGTTGAGTGTTCTAAAAAATTTATTTAAGCAAACGGTTATCTATGGTTTGGCAACGGTTTTTCCGAGAGTTCTCAGCTTTATTTTATTACCACTTTATACACACGTACTTCCTACTAAAGCAGAATATGGAAAAGTCTCCATCATATTTGCCTGGATTGTAGTGTTTAATGTAATCCTAGCTTATGGAATGGAAACCGCATTCTTTAGGTTTTATCACGACGATAAAACTAAGAACAGTGTAAAAGGCACCTCTGCTATTTCAATTGCCGTTAGTTCTTTAATCTTTTTAGGGTTAGCCTTGTATTTAAAATCTTATTTAGCAGCCTTGATGAATATAGATGTTAAGTACATCACCTTCGTGATATGGATTTTAGTCTTAGACGCATTGGTTATCATACCATTTTCAATATTAAGAGCGAAAGGAAAGTCTATGACCTACAGCGTTTTAAAAATTGTAAACGTTGCTGTTAACTTGGGTTTAAATGTATTCTTTTTAGTGTTGCTAAAAGATTTAGTAAATCCTTCTAAAGAAGTGTTTTGGAATAGCATTTGGTTTTCTGGAGCA
>NZ_PAZX01000019.1:0-16232 GCF_002716225.1 Croceibacter sp.
ATTCTTAGTTACAAATTTGAGAGCAATACTCCGCAGGGAAGCATAAAAATTGCTTTGAAATACGATAAAGAGACCAAAGAGTCTGTAATCAAGGATATTCAAAGAATTAGTAAACCTGGTTTACGTAAGTATTCATCTTCATCTGAAGTGCCACGTATTCTTAATGGATTGGGTATCGCTATCGTATCTACTTCTAAGGGAGTGATGACGGGTAAGCAAGCTCAGCAGGAAAATGTAGGTGGTGAAGTACTTTGCTACGTATACTAACCAGCTAAAAAGACGAAAAGATGTCAAGAATAGGTAAAAATCCAATTACAATTCCACAAGGTGTTACTGTAGATGTAACAGATGGTGTTGTGACAGTAAAAGGAAAATTAGGAGAACTGAAGCAGGAATTTTCTTCTATCGATATTGCTATCGAAGATGGTATAATTACTCTAGAACGTTCTTCAGATAAAAAAGAAGACAAATCAAAACATGGTTTGTACCGAGCTTTGATCAATAATATGATCGAGGGTGTATCTAATGGGTATACAAAATCATTAGAACTTGTAGGAGTAGGTTACAGAGCAACTAATCAGGGTCAAAAATTAGATTTGGCATTAGGCTTCTCTCACAACATTATTTTTGATGTAGCTCCTGAAGTAACTGTAGAGACTGTTACTGAAAAAGGTAAGAATCCTATCATAAAGCTTAGTTCATACGATAAGCAATTAGTTGGTCAGATAGCCGCAAAGATAAGAGCTTTCCGTAAGCCTGAGCCTTACAAAGGAAAAGGTATTAAGTTTGTAGGAGAACAAATAAGAAGAAAAGCAGGTAAGTCTGCATAATTATTCAGTATTATGGCATTTTCAAGAGAAACAAGAAGACTTAGAATTAGAAGAAGAATACGCAAAAATTTAAGCGGTACACCTAGCCGTCCAAGATTAGCAGTATTTAGAAGCAATAAAGAAATTTACGCTCAAATTATCGATGATGTAAATGAAACTACTTTAGCTTCAGCTTCTTCTAGAGATAAAGAAGTTAACGCAGAAGGCACCGGTATGGAGGTTGCTGCTGCAGTAGGAAAAGCAATTGCAGAGAAAGCTACAAAAGCTGGTATCGAAGCAGTTGCATTTGATAGAGGTGGTTACTTATACCACGGTAGAGTTAAATCATTAGCAGACGGTGCACGCGAAGCCGGACTTAAATTCTAAATTATGTATCAGAAGTATAAAAATGTAGAGCTTGTTAAACCAAGCGGATTAGAGTTAAAAGATCGTTTAGTAGGCGTACAACGTGTAACTAAAGTTACTAAAGGTGGTAGAGCATTCGGTTTTTCTGCAATTGTAGTTGTAGGAGATGAATCTGGTGTTGTAGGACAAGGTTTAGGAAAATCTAAAGAGGTTTCTGAAGCTATTTCTAAAGCAGTAGAAGATGCAAAGAAAAACTTAGTACGTATTCCTCTTAATAAAGGAACACTACCACACGAGCAAAAGGGTAAATATGGTGGAGCTAGAGTCTTGCTTATGCCTGCAGCAACCGGTACAGGAGTAATTGCTGGTGGTGCAATACGTGCAGTATTAGAAGCAGTTGGTGTACATGATGTATTATCAAAGAACCAAGGTTCATCAAACCCACATAACGTGGTAAAAGCAACTTTTGATGCATTATTACAATTACGTAGTGCAGATACAATTGCAAAACAACGTGGTGTCTCTTTAGACAAAGTATTTAACGGATAATTCTTAGGAACAATGGGAAAGATTAAAGTAACCAAAGTAAGAAGCGACATTAAAAGACCAAAAGACCAAAAGCTTACATTAAGAGCATTGGGTCTTAGAAGAATAGGTCAAGTAGTCGAGCACGAGGATACACCAAACATCCTTGGAATGGTAAATAAAGTGTCTCACTTAGTTTCTGTAGAAGAAGCATAACACATTACAAATGGAATTACACAAACTAAGACCTGCAGAAGGGTCAGTTAAAAATAAAGCTAAGCGCAAAGGTCGTGGTCAAGGTACCGGTAAAGGTGGTACTGCAACTCGTGGTCATAAAGGTGCAAAGTCACGTTCAGGATACTCTAAAAAAGTTGGTTTTGAAGGTGGACAAATGCCATTACAGCGTCGTGTTCCTAAGTTTGGTTTTACAAACAGAAACCGAGTGGAATACAAAGGAATTAATCTAGATACACTTCAAGAGTATGTTGATGCAGGTCGCATTACAGATGAAGTAACTTTAGATGTTCTTGTTGAGAACCGTTTGGCAAATAGAAAAGATCTAGTAAAAATTATGGGTCGTGGTGAATTAAAAACAGCATTAAAAATATCTGTTCACAAATTCACGAAGACAGCTAAAGATGCTATCGAAAAAGCTGGCGGAGAAGCTACAACCTTATAATATATACACCTTATGAAATTTATCCAAACTTTAAAAAATATCTGGAAGATTGAGGAACTTAAAAACAGAATCCTTGTAACGCTTGGTTTGTTATTAGTTTACCGTTTTGGTGCTCAAGTTGTTTTACCAGGTATTGATGCTGATCAACTTGGTCAGTTTTCTGGAAATTTTGCAGGTGGCGGTATTGGAGGTCTTTTAGATGCTTTTACTGGAGGTGCATTTTCTAATGCTTCAATTTTTGCATTAGGTATTATGCCTTACATTTCAGCATCTATTGTTGTACAGTTAATGGGTATTGCTATACCTTACTTACAAAAGCTTCAAAAGGATGGAGAAAGCGGAAGACGTAAAATTAATCAAATTACAAGATGGTTAACAATTGCAATTTGTTTGGTGCAAGCACCAGGTTATTTAGCAAGTTTACCAGCATTAGGTGTACCAACAGAAGCCTTTGTATTAGGATTAACATTCCAATTTTACTTTACATCAGTTATTATCTTAGTTACGGGAACAATATTTGCAATGTGGCTAGGTGAAAAGATTACAGATAAGGGTATAGGAAATGGTATATCATTATTAATTATGGTTGGTATTATTGCTACTCTACCACAAGCATTTGCACAAGAATGGGTGTCTAGAGTAAATCAATCTAACGGTGGTCTAATAATGATCCTTATAGAGCTAGTAATTTGGTTCTTTATCATATTTGCTTCAGTAATGTTAGTAATGGCTGTACGACAAATACAAGTACAATATGCTAGAAGAACACAATCTGGAGGATATGAAAAAGATGTTTTTGGTTCACGCCAATTTATACCACTAAAATTAAATGCATCTGGTGTAATGCCTATCATTTTTGCTCAAGCAATTATGTTTATACCAGCAGCAGTAGCAGGATTATCAGAGTCTGAAACGTCTCAAGGTGTTGCAGCAGCATTTAGTGATATCTTCGGATTTTGGTATAATTTAGTATTTGCGTTATTAATCATTGTATTTACGTACTTTTACACCGCAATTACAGTACCTACTAATAAGATTGCAGATGATTTAAAGAGAAGTGGAGGTTTCATACCAGGAATAAGACCTGGAACAGAAACTTCTGAATATTTAGACAAGATTATGTCTCAAATTACACTTCCAGGATCTATTTTCCTTGCGCTAATTGCTATTTTTCCAGCAATTGTAGGAGGATTATTAGGTATTCAACAAGGTTGGGCATTGTTCTTTGGAGGAACATCACTATTAATTATGGTTGGTGTTGCAATAGATACAATGCAGCAAATAAACTCGTACTTGTTGAACAAGCATTATGACGGGTTAATGAAAACAGGTAAGAATAGAAAAGCAGTAGCATAAATTATGGCAAAACAACCGCCGATAGAACAAGACGGAACAATAATAGAAGCACTTTCGAACGCGATGTTTCGTGTAGAGTTAGAAAATGAGCATGTGGTAACGGCTCATATATCTGGAAAGATGCGTATGCACTACATAAAATTATTACCAGGAGATAAAGTAAAATTAGAAATGAGCCCTTACGATTTAACAAAGGCTCGTATAACTTATAGATACTAAACATTCATTATGAAAGTTAGAGCATCCATTAAAAAGAGAAGTGCCGACTGCAAGATTGTACGCAGAAAAGGCAGATTGTACGTGATTAACAAAAAGAATCCTAGATTCAAACAAAGACAAGGATAATTATGGCAAGAATTGCAGGTGTTGATATACCAAAACAAAAGCGAGGAGTTATAGCATTAACCTATATCTTCGGAATTGGCAGAAGTAGAGCCCAAGAAGTTCTTAAGAATGCTAATGTAAGTGAAGACAAAAAAGTATCAGACTGGAATGATGAGGAAATCAGTAGAATTCGTCAGCAGGTAGGTCAGTTCACTATTGAAGGTGAATTACGTACAGAAGTGTCTTTAAGCATTAAGCGTTTAATGGATATTGGTTGTTATCGTGGTATTCGCCACAGAAGTGGTTTACCATTACGTGGTCAGCGTACTAAGAACAACTCTCGTACTCGTAAAGGAAAACGTAAAACTGTTGCTAACAAGAAGAAGGCAACTAAATAATAAGTAGTAATGGCAAAACAAGTAAAAGGTAAAGCTGGTGCAGCTAAAGCCAAAGCTAGAAAACGTAAAGTTGCTGTTGAAGCATTTGGAGAAGCACATATCTCTGCATCTTTCAACAACATTATCGTTTCTTTAACCAATAAGAAAGGTGATGTAATCTCTTGGTCTTCTGCAGGTAAGATGGGCTTTAGAGGATCTAAGAAAAACACTCCTTACGCTGCTCAATTAGCAGCAGAAGATGCAAGTGGTGTTGCTCATGAAGCTGGTTTACGTAAAGTAAAAGTATATGTGAAAGGTCCTGGAAATGGTAGAGAATCTGCTATCCGTTCTATTCACAATGCAGGAATTGAAGTAACAGAAATTATTGATGTTACTCCAATGCCTCACAATGGTTGTCGTCCACCAAAAAGACGTCGAGTTTAATAAATATCAATAGTAAAAGACCTAAGACTGTCGAAGGATTAACTTTAGACCTTAATTCATAGTCTCTTTTACACAAACTTTAGAAATGGCAAGATATACTGGTCCAAAAACTAAGATAGCTCGTAAATTTGGCGAAGCTATTTTCGGAGAAGATAAATCTTTTGAAAAAAGAAATTATCCTCCAGGTCAACACGGTAATAACCGTCGTCGTGGCAAAAAATCTGAGTACGCTATACAATTAGCAGAAAAGCAAAAAGCAAAATATACTTACGGTATATTAGAGCGTCAATTTAGAGGATTATTTAAGAAAGCAACAGCTGCAACAGGTATTACTGGTGAGGTGTTGTTACAACTTTGTGAATCTCGTCTAGATAACGTTGTTTACCGTATGGGAATTTCTCCTTCTCGTCCAGGTGCTAGACAATTAGTATCACACAGACACATAACTGTAAATGGTGAGTTAGTAAATATTCCTTCTTACCAACTTAAAGCTGGTGATGTTGTAGGTGTAAGAGAGAAATCTAAATCTTTAGATGCTATCCAATCATCTTTATCAAACAACTCTACTGTTTACGAATGGATAACTTGGAATAACGAAAAGAAAGAAGGTACTTACGTAAGTGTACCAGGAAGAGTTCAGATTCCAGAGAACATTAATGAGCAATTCATCGTCGAATTATACTCTAAATAATATTTAATCCATTGGTATTGGGCCAAAGGGTTTTTAAGTATTCTTCAAACTTTTAAACCGCGCAACCTAATAACAATTAAAACGAAGACACAAAAATGGCAATATTAAATTTTCAGAAGCCCGATAAAGTAATCATGATTGATTCAACCGATTTCGAAGGTAAATTCGAATTTCGTCCGTTGGAGCCTGGTTATGGTTTAACAGTAGGTAATGCATTAAGACGTGTATTATTATCTTCTTTAGAAGGTTTCGCAATTTCTTCTGTACGTGTTGAAGGTGTAGATCATGAATTTTCTACAATTTCAGGTGTTGTTGAAGATGTAACTGAAATCATATTAAATTTAAAACAAGTACGTTTTAAAAGACAAATTGACGAAGTAGACAATGAAACTGTAACTATGAATATTTCTGGTCAAGAGCAGTTAACTGCTGGTGATTTCCAGAAATTCATTTCAGGATTCCAAGTATTGAATCCAGATATGGTAATTTGTAATATGGACAAAAAAGTGAACCTTAATATAGAAATTACTATAGAAAAAGGTCGCGGATATGTTCCAGCAGAAGAAAACAAGAAAAGTAACGCACCAATAGGTACAATTTTCACAGATTCTATCTTTACACCTATAAAAAATGTAAAGTATAGTATTGAAAACTACCGTGTTGAGCAAAAGACAGATTACGAAAAGTTAGTTTTTGAAATCCAAACAGATGGTTCAATCCATCCTAAAGATGCTTTAACTGAAGCTGCTAAAACTTTAATACATCACTTTATGTTATTTAGTGATGAGCGCATCACCCTAGAGGCAGATGAGATTGCTCAAACTGAAACTTATGATGAAGAGTCTTTACATATGCGTCAGTTATTAAAGACTAAGTTAGTAGATATGGATCTTTCTGTACGTGCACTTAATTGCCTTAAAGCTGCAGAAGTAGATTCATTAGGAGACTTAGTTTCTTATAATAAGAACGATTTAATGAAATTTAGAAACTTCGGTAAAAAGTCTTTAACAGAATTAGAAGAACTTGTAAACAACAAGGGACTTAATTTTGGAATGGATCTTTCAAAATATAAATTAGATAAAGATTAGTAATACATCATATTTTGCTCCTTTAAAAATAAGTTGCAGCAAGATGATGATTTAAACAACCTGTCATGAGACACAGAAAAAAAGGAAATCACTTAGGACGTAAAACAGCGCATAGAAAAGCTATGTTAGCTAATATGGCTTGTTCCCTAATTGAACACAAAAGAATAAATACAACTGTTGCTAAAGCTAAAGCTTTAAAAATGTTTGTAGAGCCTTTAGTAACAAAATCTAAGGAAGATACTACCCACAGCCGTCGTCTAGTATTTAGCAAATTGCGTAATAAATATGCAGTAACTGAATTATTTAGAGACGTAGCACCAAAAGTAGGAGATCGTCCAGGTGGTTATACACGTATTATTAAGCTTGGAAACAGACTTGGTGATAACGCTAATATGGCAATGATTGAGTTGGTTGACTTTAATGAGCTTTATACTGCTGGTAAACCAGAAAAGAAAACTCGTAGAAGTCGTCGTGGTGGAGGTAGCAAAACTGCTGCAGCTGCAACAGAAACTAAAGCAAACAAAGAAGAAGAGTAATAATGACTCGACACTTAGTTATATAGGAAAAAAGGATAAGTTGAAAAACTTGTCCTTTTTTTTTGACTCATATTTAAAACAAACCCAAAACAATATTTGGTTTTTATATTTTTGCAAAACTTTAATGAAAACATACTATGAGATATCAAGATCATAAACCCGCATTAATTTTATTGGCAGATGGCACCATTTTTCATGGTAAATCTGTAGGAAACGTAGAAGGCACCACTTTTGGTGAAGTATGCTTTAATACTGGTATGACTGGTTACCAAGAAATCTTTACAGACCCATCTTATTTTGGTCAGATTATGGTAACTACCAACGCTCATATTGGTAACTACGGTACTTTTTCTGATGATGTAGAAAGTGACGATATTAAAATTGCTGGCTTAGTTTGCCGTAATTTTAGTTATAATTTTTCAAGACAACGTAGTGATATGTCTCTTGAGCAGTTTTTAAAAGAAAACAACTTATTATCTATCTCGAACGTAGACACTCGTGCACTTGTTGCATACATAAGAGATAATGGCGCTATGAATGCTGTAATTTCAACACGTGTAAATGAAATAGACGCTCTTAAAAAAGAATTGGCAGAAGTTCCTACAATGGCTGGTTTAGAGCTTGCATCTAAGGTGTCTACTAAAGAGCCGTATTTTATTGGAGAGAAAGATGCAAAATATAAAATCGCTGCTTTAGACATTGGAGTAAAGAAAAACATACTTAGAAACTTAGCTAAAAGAGATTGTTACGTTAAGGTTTTTCCATACAATTCTACATACGAGGAGATGAGTAAATTTAATCCAGACGGATATTTCTTGTCTAATGGACCTGGAGATCCAGAACCATTAAAAGATGCCATAATTTTAGCTAAGATAATTATTGAAAAGAACAAACCTTTGTTTGGTATTTGTTTAGGGCATCAAGTTATAGGATTGGCAATTGGAGTTTCAACCTATAAAATGCATAATGGTCATCGTGGAATAAATCATCCTATTAAAAACCTTACTTCGGGTAAAGGAGAAATTACATCTCAAAACCATGGGTTCGCGATTAATATTGAGGAAGCAGAAAATCATCCAGATATCGAAGTTACTCATCGCCATCTCAATGATAATACTATTGCAGGCTTAAAACATAAATCTAAAAACTGCTTTTCTGTACAATACCATCCAGAAGCAAGTCCAGGTCCAAATGACGCGACATATTTGTTTGATGATTTTATTACATTAATAGAAAATTCAAAACCAGTAACTGCTTAAGGCGAAAACGTTATAGGTTAAAGCCTATAAAAAATAGTTATTTTAAAGATCCTTTTCTGTAATTTTCAGAAAAATAGAACCTATAAATTATGAGTATAATAATTGATATTAGAGCAAGACAAATATTTGATTCAAGAGGAAACCCAACGGTAGAGGTAGATGTTATTACAGAAAACGGTGTGCTTGGCCGTGCAGCAGTTCCTTCAGGAGCTTCAACTGGAGAGCACGAAGCGGTAGAGTTACGTGATGGTGGTAAAGCATATATGGGTAAAGGCGTGCAAAAAGCTGTTGATAACGTAAACTCAATCATTGCTCAAGAGTTAATGGGTGTTTCTGTTTTTGAGCAGGAATATATCGATAAACAAATGTGTGAGATAGATGGTACAGCTAACAAATCTAAGCTAGGAGCTAATGCTATTTTAGGAGTATCATTGGCTGTTGCAAAAGCTGCCGCAAATGAATTAAACTTACCATTGTATAGATATGTTGGTGGCGTAGCTGCTAAAACACTGCCAGTACCAATGATGAATATCATAAATGGCGGCTCACATAGTGATGCACCAATTGCTTTTCAAGAATTTATGGTAATGCCTGTTAAAGCAAAAAACTTTACGCATGCAATGCAAATGGGTTCTGAAATATTTCATAACCTTAAAAAAGTACTTCACGAAAGAAATTTAAGCACGGCAGTAGGAGATGAAGGAGGTTTTGCGCCAACTTTAGATGGTACAGAAGATGCTTTAGACAGTATTAAGCTAGCTGTTGAAAATGCAGGGTACACTTTTGGTGATGAGATTATGATTGCATTAGACTGTGCGGCAGCAGAGTTTTATGTAGATGGTAAATACGATTATAAAAAATTTGAAGGCGAATCTGGAGTTACAAGAACCTCAGAAGAACAAGCTCAATATTTAGCAGACCTTACCAAAAAATATCCAATTATTTCTATTGAAGATGGTATGGATGAAAACGATTGGAATGGTTGGAAATCTTTAACTGAGAAAGTAGGCGATAATGTACAATTAGTAGGAGACGATTTATTTGTGACTAATGTTGAAAGACTTTCTAGAGGTATAAAAGAAGGTATCGCCAACTCAATTCTTATTAAAGTAAACCAAATAGGA
Source organism: Croceibacter sp. (assembly GCF_002716225.1). Lineage (NCBI taxonomy): Bacteria > Pseudomonadati > Bacteroidota > Flavobacteriia > Flavobacteriales > Flavobacteriaceae > Croceibacter > Croceibacter sp. Next base: position 9,579 of record NZ_PAZX01000019.1, read on the forward strand.
ACATTGTCTGAAACTATTGCGGCAATCAATATGGCGCAGAATGCAGGTTATACTTGTGTAATGTCTCATAGATCTGGAGAAACAGAAGATAATACTATTGCAGACTTAGCTGTAGCGCTAAACTGTGGTCAAATTAAAACAGGATCTGCATCTCGTAGTGACCGTATGGCTAAGTACAATCAATTACTTCGTATTGAAGAAGAATTGGGTGATACGGCTTATTTTCCAGGCCGCTTGGCGTTTAAAATTTAGTGCAAATACGACGATTGAGCGTGTTATAATGACACAATAGAAAAAGGCTTTCCGTAAGTATGAGGAAAGCCTTTTTTTTAGCTAAAGAAAGGCTTTAGCGTTTTACTAATTTTATAACTTCACGATGACCTTCCGTGTTATTTACATCTACAAGATATAGTCCTGATGGTAATGAGGATACATCTATTATTTCATTCTTGGAAATATTGTCCTTTTGCAAGATCCGTTTTCCTTTAATATTATATATAGTCAAACTAGAAATTGAAGACGGCATCTCATTTATAATGTGAAACACATCTTCCGCAGGATTAGGAAATATGGTAATTTGTTGTCCTGCATTATCCTCAACTCCAAGTGCTGCACTGTTATAAAAGGCCTGATCGCCGTTCTCGTTGGTGATAGTGAGCATCATTGTGCCATCATCTCCAGTAACAATGTTATAAGAAAATGTATTATTGGAGGTATCGTTATGTGTAAGCCAAAAATCATTGTAGTACATACCTTCATAATTTTGATTATCTTCATTAAAACATTGATTAGTAGAGCCTCCCCAGCTTCCTATCGTTGTGAATTCCGAGCTTGTTGAAGAAAATTCATATACGACACTTATAAATGAACAAAACACAACAACTAACTCACTGACTTCTGAATCATAAAATTCAATTTGAGAATCTGAACCCTCACCATTCTCAAAAGGAGGATAATAATTTAAATTATCGAGTGTTATATGATCTAAAGTCCATTCTTTGTCAAGAAGCTGCGAGTCTTGGGCTTGAGCATAATATAAAGTAGTTAGTAAAAAAAATAATATGATTAAGGTTTTCATAACTTATAGTTTTGAAAGATTTAATGAGTCTTGAATTTCGCCATCACACACTAGTATTATACTGTAAATCCCCGAACTCAAATTAGAAATATCTAAAAGTCTACTGGTTTGAGTGGTATCGAGTATATAGTTGTGATGTTGTCCTGTTGCAGTATTAACTACTGATAGGTAAGCAGAACTTGCCTCATCGACTTTATATTGCACTGTAACTAGGTTGTTTGCAGGATTGGGTATTAGACTTTCGAGATAAAAAGGATTAACAGTAATGTCTACATGGTCATAATCTTTAAATCCGTTGAGGTTTGAAATCACTTCTAATTTATAGGTTGAAGTGAATTCGGGATTAACCAATACATTTTCACCAGAATAGAGGAGTGTATTATTTTGGTCATACCAATTGAAAGTGACATCCTCATTTATGGGTGTAGCACTAAGTACTATAAACTCATCCTTTTTTATATCTTGATCTTCACCGGCATTCGCCCTAAAACTACTGCTGGTTTTTTTGTTTATAATGTATTCTTCACCACCAATAAGAGAACCTGTAGTTGCATCCTGTTGCAAAACACTTAATGCAAATTTATCCTTTGATGTAGATTGGTTAGTAAAAAAGTTGAAGGAAACGTATAACGTCCCAATTTCTCCAGCGTCTAATATAATGTTGCCTAGTTTAGAATTGTTGGTGGTGAGAATTTTCTTATAATCATCTTTGGTAGATTTTAGTTGCGATTGGCTTTTTCCACCATCTTGCCAAGCATTATATAAGGTGGTGTCCATTTCTAAACCTACTTCTGCTTCTTCATAAATAGCTTTCCCTTTTTCGTTGGCATCTTTAACAAAAACGAGATCAAATGATTGTTGTTGATTACTGTAATTACCCACAGCGACTACACCACCATAATTAGAACTATTTTCAACGACATCTACAACAGTAGTGTTTTTCCATACAATATTATTGTTGTTCCACACATTCAAGACAATATTGTCGTTTTCAGGGGTAGTCATAGGGTCGTTAGGCGTATCTATGCGAGCCAAAAGGCAAAAATGCCAGGGATTGGGGTTGATATTTTCATAATCTTCGGGATTAGGCACTAGCCATTCAAAAGTCAATATGGCTTCCTGCCCAATATCTAAAGGTGGAATGTTAACTGTTCCAATCTGGTCACCCATAAGAATATCTTCTCCTGTAATAGGATCTGTCATTGTTAAACTGCCATCCCAATGGTCTGGCCAAGATAAAGCTGTGTTGGCTTTAGCCCAATAGAGCTTTAAGGGATCTGATCCTGTAGAGCTATCGCAACTGCTATTGGTTACTCTTACGTAAACGTAATTGGGGTTGTTAGAGTCATATTCAGGATTCTGATGCTCCTTTACTAATAATCCATCATCTTGATTGCGTACCCATATATCCTTGCTTCGGTATGGTTGTGTTGTTAAGGTGTCGGGTTCTTCAAAATTGTCGAGTTGAGAATTTTGCATTGCAAGATCGAGTCCGCTTTCAGGGTTGGTTAAACATTGCGCTTTTAAAACAGCAGCATAGGCATTGATGCGACCTGTTCCTAATTCGCCAATATAGGGTTGATTTAAATCTATGTCATATATGTTATCTGTCGTAGATTCAATAATATCTTTAACTTGTGTTGCTGTGAAATTTGGATTAATGGAGAAAATTAATCCAGCCAGTGCTGAAGCAAGTGGCGTTGATGACGACGTACCGATACCTGCAGTATATCCAGTTTGATTGTTGGATGTTTCCGTGGCAGATAGCACGTAAATACCAGGAGCTGAAACATTGACTTTGTCATTGTGCGTATGAGATGCAAAATTGTTAGGGTTGTCAGGTAGCTGCCTATGAACGTCAATCCAAGATTTAGTTTGGCCAGGAATATTGTCCTGTAAAGTGCCTATAGAAAATCTATGGCCAACGCCTGTAACAGAAATCGCATCATCATAGGAGCCAGGATATCCATAACCATTGCCGTCTGAATCGCAACCCTTTACAGTACCATCTCCCTGAACACCATTGCCTGCACTTGCTACAACTAAAATGTCTTTTGTACGGACATAATCCATAACATCGTCCAGATAAGTTTTGACAGGAGAGCCTTCGCAAATACGCCAACTACAGTTAATTACTCTTACACCAGGATAATCTGCCAATTCTTCCAAACCCGAAACTAGATTGTTACCTCCACCTCCACAGGTAGCAGTTACTAACTTTAAATCTCTACCAAGACTTGATAGTCCTTCATTGTTATCGGTATTTGCTGCTATGATGCTCGCTACAGCTGTTCCGTGAGAAAAATTACTTGGCACGACTTCAATATTGTTAACTATTTGCCCGGTCAAATCGGGATGATTTAACTCGTAGGATGAGTCTACTACTCCTACCAAAATGTTCGAATCACCAGTTGTAATTGCCCAAGCTAATGGCGCATTAATTAATTCTAAAGAAGCATTATTGCCGCCATAAAGTAAGTCTTCGTAATCATTTGGTATCGAAATTTGTGTGTTGTTAACTGCTGTTGTAGTGCTAGTTAATATATTATTATCATCATCTATCTCTTTAAAGTAAGTGATTCCTGTGTTATTAACAAAGTCAGTCACTAAAGTATCATCTTTTATAGATATTATATATACTTTTTTAAGTCGAGGAAGTGAAGTCATTGGAAATGCTTTTTCTATAGAATAGAAAGGTTTCGAATTTAGGAAATCAAAAATAGGATGTGTTTGATTTGTAACTAGTTTTATGGTTTGGTCGGGTTGTATAACTATTTGGCTCCCATCGAGTAAATCCACGCCAATGCCAGAAGCTAGTTCTAAATAAAAGCTTTTATATTCTTGCGATAACAGGGTTGTGCTTAGGCTAAGCAAAACAATGAGAAAGAAAAACTTAATTTTAGTGTGCTTGTGTGCTTGTGTGCTTGTGTGCTTGTGTGCTTGTGTGCTTGTGTAAAGTATTTCATATAGTGATAAATTTTATGGTTGGTTTAATAAAAATTAATTATATATGATTTAACAGGGCCTTATTCTTACTGTTTTATTTCTAAAGAATAAATAAAATCTTTAGTAATTATAGTTTAAACATTTAAATTCAATCAATTCATTAACAGTATTTTAACTTAAAAAATTGAATTTTTTTAGGCTTAGGTCTCGTAGTTAATATAAAGTGTGAATTCAAATTTTTATAAATGGCTTTTTTTATTCGATGTTGTAATGGCATTTTAAATATTATAAGTAGCTGTATTAAAGGTTGTTAATCAGCTTATGTAGGTTTAGACATATATTGTACTGGAGACCTCGAATTGAAGTTTGGTGATATGGGTTCTTTTTCCAAAAGCATCTATTTTCGATAGCATTATTACTGAAAATATATGTTTTATATGAGTCTATATATTATTAGTTTTTCAATAATTGAAAATCATTCTAACATCGGGATTAAGTAATGTAACAAGGGTTTTTATAAGAGTATGATAATACAGATCTAAATGTTTATGATAATTTTATTAAAAAACCATGTTTTCAAGATATGGTTTAATGGTTTCTTAACAGTAGATTTCGTAACTTAGCGAATTCAGAAAAACAATAAAATTTAGAAGAAGAATGTCCAAGAATGCGACTTTAGAATACGAAGGAAAAAAGTACGAATTCCCAGTAATTACGGGAACAGAAAACGAATCTGCCATAGACATTAAGACCTTAAGAGGTGTTACAGGTGGCTTAACTACAATAGATCCAGGTTACAAAAATACAGGCTCTTGTGAAAGTGCAATTACATTTTTAAATGGTGAAGAAGGAATTCTTCGTTACAGAGGATACTCTATTGAAGATTTAGCTGAAAAAGCAAGTTTTTTAGAAACAGCTTACCTGTTAATTTTTGGAGAACTTCCTACTAAAGAACAATTCGAAAAGTTTCATACAGATATTAAATCTCACTCTCACGTAGATGAGGATATTAAGAAAATATTAGACGGTTTTCCAAAGTCTGCACACCCAATGGGCGTGTTGTCTTCACTTACAAATGCATTAATTGCATTTAATCCATCTTCAGTTAATGTAGATTCTGAAGAGGAAATGTATAACGCAATAGTGAAGATTTTAGGTAAATTTCCAGTACTTACAGCTTGGGCCTACAGAAAACGAGTTGGTAAGCCATTAGATTATGGTGATGACTCTTTAGGGTATGTAGAGAATTTCTTAAAGATGATGTTTAAGAAACCTAATGGAGAATATAATGCGTCTTCTACAGTAGTTGAAGCGTTAGATAAATTATTAATACTACACGCAGATCACGAGCAAAACTGCTCTACATCTACTGTACGTATAGTAGGTTCTTCTCATGCAGGATTATTTGCTTCTATTTCAGCAGGAATTAATGCGCTTTGGGGTCCACTTCACGGTGGTGCCAACCAAGCCGTAATCGAAATGCTTGAGGCTATTAAAGAAGATGGTGGAGATACACATAAGTTTATGGAGAAAGCTAAAGACAAGGAAGATCCTTTCCGTCTTATGGGCTTTGGTCATAGAGTTTATAAAAACTTCGACCCAAGAGCTAAGATTATCAAGAAATCTGCAGATGATGTATTAGGTGCTTTAGGTATTGAAGATCCAGTATTAGATATAGCTAAAGGTTTAGAGAAAGAAGCTTTAGAAGATAGCTATTTTGTAGACCGTAAATTATACCCTAACGTAGACTTTTACTCTGGTATTATTTACAGAGCTTTAGGAATACCTACTGAAATGTTTACAGCAATGTTTGCTCTAGGTCGTTTACCAGGTTGGATAGCACAATGGCGCGAAATGCGTTTACGTAAAGAGCCAATAGGAAGACCAAGACAGGTTTACATTGGGGAGAACCACAGAGAATTTAAAGCTGTAGATAAGCGTTAATCTTTTCTCTAAAAAATTATATAGCGTGTTGTTTTTTTTAACGGCACGCTTTTTCATTTAATTATATTTGCAAAAAAAATACCTATGCTTAAACTACACGTTACAAATGAAACCTCTCGGCTTAGAGCGGTTGTATTGGGAAGAGCTAAAAGTAATGGTCCTGCACCAACGCTTGAGGAAGCTTATGATCCTAAATCTAAACTTCATATTAAGGCAGGTACATATCCCAAGGTAGAAGATATGGTTGAGGAGATGAATGCTGTAGCAAAGGTGCTTGAAAAATATGATGTACAGGTGTTTAGGCCAACTATAATAAAAGATTACAACCAAATATTTTCTCGCGATATAGCATTTGTAATAGATGATAAGATGGTAATAGCAAATATATTACCAGATAGAGCAAAAGAGATTGATGCTATAGAGCACGTATGGTCTCAAGTGCCAAAAGAAAATAGAATTAAACTACCTGAGGAAGCTCACGTAGAAGGTGGTGATGTTATGCTTTATGATGATCATATATTTATAGGAACTTATAGAGGTGAAGATTATCCTAGCTATATCACAGCTCGTACAAATATGAAAGCTGTTGAGGCGCTTACAGAGTTATTTCCTAATAAAACAGTAAAATCGTTTAATCTTAGAAAGTCTAATACAATTCCTCAAGATAATGCTCTTCATTTAGATTG
>NZ_PAZX01000020.1:0-14225 GCF_002716225.1 Croceibacter sp.
ATATATTAAAATTGCGCCTATAGCAAATGGATATACTCCTATGCCGCCATTAGTTGCAGAAATAGCAAAAGACCCAACTGCAAAAGCTGCAAGAATACCAGCAATGCTTAAGTTCTCTGTTCCGGGAATACAATATTTAATAACACCAAACATAAGCACATAAGAGAGCCAGATAAATACTGTATGAAAGATAAACGCCCACTTATTCTTCATATGCAAAATGCTTTTCATACCGTCTAAAAGTCCTTCTGCAAATGTTCTTAGCTTCACAAAGAATTTGTGGGTAGAGCTCTTTAATATTCGAACACCTACTAGCACGCCAACCACTAATAAAACAATAATTCCAACAGCCATTAAAGGATTAATATCTTGGTCATTAAAATAGTTCAACAAAGTGTCTGTCTGTAACAGTATAGCAGTAGCAACTACTAAAAGTAACATAATAAGGTCTGCAATACGTTCTGATACAATAGTCCCAAATGCTTTTTCAAAAGGAACTTTCTCATAGGTGGAAATAGTTGCACCTCTTAAGACCTCTCCAGAACGCGGTATGCCAAGGTTGGCCAAATATGCTACCATAACTGCCATAAAACTATTATAAAACTTAGGTTTATATCCTAAAGGTTCTAAAAGAAACTTCCATCTGTAAGCCCTAGATGCATGGCTTAGTAATCCTAAAATAAGGGAAACGGCTATCCAAAACTTATCAGCTTCTACTATATTAACCCAAAGCTTTTCGCGTTCTTCCGGAGTTGCGCTAGACACCATATACCAAATTAAAAAAACTCCCAGTAAAAGTGGGAGTAGTGTTTTTAAAATTTTAGAAAGGTGTTTATTCAAAGTTGTTTATTTCAGAAGGTTATTCTCTTCATTAGGAAACACTAAAGACGGTTTAAAGTTCTTAGCCTCATCCATGGTCATCATACCATAAGTAATAAGAATAAGAATATCTCCTTTTGCAACTTTACGAGCAGCTGCTCCATTTAAAGTAATTTCACCACTTCCTCTAGGGCCAGGAATTGCATAAGTTTCAAGACGTTCGCCATTGTTGTTGTTCACAATTTGAACTTTTTCGCCTTCAACTAAATTTGCAGCATCCATTAAATCTTCATCTATGGTAATGCTACCAATATAATTAAGGTCTGCACCTGTGACTTTCACACGGTGAATTTTAGATTTTACTACTGTTACAAGCATATTCAAAATTAGTAATTTAAAGAGACATTATCAATCAATCTTACGTCTTCTACAAATACAGCAATAAAAGCCCTGTATTTGTTGTTCTTATGTTTTCTCTTAATGGTTTTAAGTGTGTCTATGTTGGCAATTTCAAAATACTCTAGCTCTAGTGCTTCTTGTTTGTCAAATTCACTCTTAACCCATTCATTAAGTTGCCTTGCCGACTTATATTTAAAATCTTCTTTAACTTTTTGTAGTGTTTTGTAAATAAATGCAGATGCATCTCTGCGTTCTTTAGACAGACGTTCATTTCTTGAACTCATAGCGAGTCCGCTATTTTCTCTATAAATAGGACAACCTACTATAGTTACTGGCTGTTTGGTTAAAGAAATCAATTTCCTAACAATCTGTAATTGCTGAAAATCTTTTTCTCCAAAATAAGCATAATCTGGCTTTACAATATCAAAAAGAAGCTCTAAAACTGTGCCTACACCGTTAAAATGACCTTGCCTGTATTTGCCTTCCATTTCATTAGCAATAGCTCCAAAATTATAAGAGTTAGAAGTGATATTGCCATTATATAAATCTTCTGCATTTGGAGCAAACACAATAATATCGTTATGCAACGTTTTTAAAAGTGCCTCGTCTTTTGATAATGTGCGAGGATAGTTTTTTAAATCTCCTGCATTGCCAAATTGCGTAGGATTTACAAAAATGCTTACCACAACAATTTCGTTTTGTGATAAAGCAGATGTCACCAAAGCAAGATGGCCTTTGTGCAAAGCACCCATTGTAGGAACAAAACCAACAGTGTTATTACCCGTTCTTTGAGAGTTTAGAAATGCTTGTAGAGATGTGGCGTCCTTAAACGTAGGCATTTATATTGTGTTAATGGCGTGCAAAAGTAAGATTAAAAATGGTTATTGGCTTAAATTTTTGTAATTTTGCGTGTTTTTTGAACCAAGTAACGCTTAAAGTAAAGACCTATGAAAGATAAGAGGATATTATACATATCATCTGAAGTAATACCGTATCTGCCAGAAACAGAAATATCGTCGATGTCTTTTGAGATGCCTCGAATGATAAACAGTATTGGTGGACAGATTCGAATTTTTATGCCAAGGTTTGGTAATATAAATGAGCGTCGTCACCAATTGCATGAGGTTATTAGATTGTCTGGTATGAATTTGGTCATTAATGATTTAGATATGCCGCTAATAATTAAAGTTGCATCTATTCCTAAAGAGCGTATGCAGGTTTACTTTATAGATAATGAAGATTATTTTAAACGTAAAGCTACACTAACAGATGAGGATGGAAATTTATTTCCTGATAATGATGAGCGTGCAATATTCTTTGCTAAAGGTGTAATTGAAACCGTTAAGAAATTAAACTGGTCTCCAGATATTATTCATGTTCACGGTTGGTTGGCATCTTTATTGCCATTATATCTTAAAAACTACTACGGTAATGAGCCTTTGTTTAAAGATGCAAAAATTGTGACATCGGTTTATAACTCAGGTTTTGAGGGTTCTTTAGATGAAGACATGGCTCAGAAAATTATGTTTGATGGTATAGAAGATACAAGCGTTGCTCACATTGTTGAGCCTACTTTTAATGGTTTAATGAAAACATCTATGGATTTTTCTGACGCCATAGTATTAGGTAGCGAAGATCTTTCTGATGAATTGGTAGCGTATGCAGAAGCAAGTAAAAAACCAGTATTAGAATACAAAGGGCTTGAGAGTTTTTCTCAGCCGTTACAAGAATTTTATAGCACAAAAGTGCTAAATGATAAAGAATAAATTTAATGACTATAACTAAAAATTTTATAAAAGTAGCAGCTCTTCTAGTTGCTATTTTTTATTTAGGTTCATGTGAAGAAGAAGAGTTTAATACTGTAGGTTCAGATTTAATTCCTTCAGAAAATTTTGATGCATTATTGTTTGATGGAACTCAAATGGTTACATCGCAACAAGATATTGTTGGTGTGCAAACAAATGGTTTGCCAACATACTTGTTGGGTGTTTATAATGATGAAATTTATGGACAAACATCTGCAAGCGTCTTAACACAATTAGTAATGGCTTCTGCAAACCCAACTTTCGGAGATAATGTAGAGTTAGATAGTGTGGTTATGTCTATTCCTTACTTTAGTACACCTACAGCAGCAGAAGGAGATACTACATTTTATAGTTTAGATTCTATTTACGGCAGTGGTCCAATTAAACTAAGTGTTCAGGAGTCTGGATATTTTTTAAGAAATGTAGACCCAAACTCGGGAGATGGTTTTAGTAATGCTCAACTGTACTACTCTAACCAACAACAAGAATTTGAAAATAACTTAAGAGATTTTGTGTTTTTTGAAGATGATAATTTTGAGTTTTCTAACGAAGAACTTGTATTAAAGAGATTAAATGAAGAGGACGATGATGAAGATGAGACAAATGATACAATTGTTGAGAGAGTTACGCCAAGACTTCGCGTGAAGTTAGATAGTACTTATTTTAAGAATAATATTATAGATAAAGAAGGTTCAGAGGAGTTGTTGAATAATAATAACTTTAAGAATTTCTTTAGAGGTTTGTATTTTAATGCAGAAGCTGTAAACCCTAATGGCTCAATGGCATTACTTAATTTTGGATCTACAAATGCAAATATAACATTGTATTACAGATCAGACTTAGAAGAGTCTAATGGTGGTACAGAAGGAGAGACAACTACAGATAATACAACTAAGACCTTTGTGTTAAATTTCGGTGATATAATTGTAAACACCTATAAGACTCCATTTACGCCATCTCAAAACAATCAAAACTTATATATAAAAGGCGCTACGCCTAATATTGCTGAAATTGAACTGTTTAGCGATGAAGATCAATTAGATTCTTTAAAGCAACTTGACTGGTTGGTGAATGAAGCAAACTTAACATTCTATGTAAATCAGCAATTAGCAGACAATGGAGAGAAGGAGCCAGAACGTATATTTGTGTATGATTTAAATAATAATACTATCTTGTTTGACTATACTATAGATTTTACTCAAAATGCAACAGATCCAGTTAATTCTAGAATATTGCACTTGGGAAGATTAACAAGAACACAGAATGAATCTGGTAGTACAACAGACGAAGAAGAAACTGGTATTTTCTATAAGATTAAGATGACAGAATATGTGAAAAACATAATTCAAAACGACTCCACTAATACTCGAATAGGAGTAGCTGTTTCTCCTAACGTTGAGATTTTAGGAGATCTTAACGCAAAAACAAGTAACAGCTCAGAAGATGTTACTGTGCCTTTTACAGCTCCATTATCACCAGAAGGTACAGTGCTTCACAGTAATTTGTCGCCTAATGAAGACAAGCGACTAAAATTAAGAATCTATTACACAGAACCAAACTAACAACCAAAACTTATGTGTGGAATTGTAGGCTATATTGGACATCGTGATGCGTATCCAATTATATTAAAAGGATTACAGAGATTAGAATATAGAGGTTACGATAGTGCTGGAATAGCATTATGGGATGGAAGTGAAATTCAACTTTGTAAGACAAAAGGTAAAGTAGAGGAGCTAAAACAAAAATGTGAGTCAAGTGCTACCATTAAAGGTAATATTGGTATTGGTCACACACGTTGGGCAACTCACGGTGTGCCTAATGATGTAAACTCTCATCCTCATTATTCAAACTCTGGAGATCTTGTAATTATTCATAATGGAATTATTGAAAATTATGACCCATTAAAACAAGAGCTCACTAAAAGAGGTTACAAATTTAAATCTGATACAGATACAGAGGTGTTAGTTAACCTTATTGAAGATGTAAAGAAAAATGAGAAAGTTAAGTTAGGTAAAGCAGTTCAAATTGCTTTAAACCAAACGGTAGGAGCTTATGCAATTGCAGTTTTTGATAGAAAAAAACCTAATGAAATAGTTGTAGCAAGATTAGGGAGCCCTTTGGCCTTAGGTGTTGGAGAAGATGAGTTTTTTATAGCGAGTGACGCTTCACCGTTTATTGAGTTTACAAAAAATGCTATCTACTTAGAAGATGGCCAAATGGCAGTAGTAAGAAATCATAAAGATTTAAAAATATGGAAGATTAAAGATGATTCTTTAGTGGCACCATATATACAAGAGCTACAGCTAAACCTTGAGCAAATTGAGAAAGGTGGTTATGATCACTTTATGCTTAAGGAAATTTATGAGCAGCCAGACGCAATCAGTGATACCTACAGAGGTAGAATGTTGGTGAATGAAAACCTCATCAGAATGGCCGGAATAGATGATAACATCGAGAAATTTCTTAACGCTAAGCGCATTATCATTGTAGCTTGTGGAACTTCTTGGCACGCTGGTTTAGTTGCAGAGTATATTTTTGAAGACATTGCAAGAATACCTGTAGAGGTTGAGTATGCTTCAGAATTTAGATACCGTAATCCAATAATAAACAAGGATGATGTCGTAATTGCAATTTCACAAAGTGGAGAAACTGCAGATACTATGGCGGCAATTAATCTTGCAAAAGAAAACGGTGCATTTGTTTTTGGTGTTTGTAATGTTGTAGGCTCATCTATCTCTAGAGAAACACATGCAGGTGCATATACTCACGCAGGACCAGAAATTGGGGTAGCCTCAACAAAGGCTTTTACAACTCAAATTACAGTGTTAATTCTAATTGCACTAAGATTAGCTAAGCAAAAAGGAGTGTTGTCTAATTCGCAGTTTAATGAACACTTAAGAGAATTAGAACAAATTCCAGAAAAGGTAAAGAAGGCTTTAGAGTCTAATGAACATATAGAGGTTGTTGCAAGTAAATATAAAGATGCTAAAAACTTCCTTTATTTAGGTAGAGGATTTAACTTTCCTGTTGCTTTAGAAGGTGCTTTAAAACTTAAGGAGATATCTTACATACATGCAGAAGGGTATCCTGCTGCAGAGATGAAGCATGGACCAATTGCTTTAATAGATTCACAGATGCCTGTTGTGGTTATAGCTACAAGAAAAGGGCATTATGACAAGGTTGTTAGTAATATTGAAGAGATAAAATCTCGTGAGGGAAAAATTATTGGTATAGTTACTGAGGGTGATGTTGAAGTAAGAAAAAGAGCAGACTATGTTATAGAAGTTCCTGAAACTTTAGAAAGCTTAACGCCTTTATTAACCACTATTCCGTTACAGCTCTTGTCTTACCATATAGCGGTAATGCTAGATAAAAACGTAGACCAGCCAAGAAACCTTGCAAAGAGTGTTACTGTAGAGTAATTGTCTTGAAAATGGAATACTATAAATTTAAAAGAGCTCTAATTTAATTAGAGCTCTTTTGTTTTTGGCTAGTGTATAATAGTTTATGTAAAGTACAGTGCTTTATTAGTGGTTGTATTAAATATAAATATATGTATTCAAAAAACTTCAAAATTTCCGTATTGCATTTTAAATTAAAAAACTATCTTTGCACCTTGAAAATGAAGGGTACTTGTATCCTATTTTATATAAGCTAAATACACTAAAAACCATTTAGATAATGTCTAAAGTCACAGGAAAAGTTGCTCAAATTATTGGCCCTGTTGTTGACGTTGCGTTTGACACAGAAGGCGAACTTCCAAAAATTTACGATTCTCTTGAAATAAAAAGAGAAGACGGATCTATCTTAGTTCTAGAAGTACAATCACACATTGGTGAAAACACCGTGCGTACTATCTCTATGGACTCTACAGATGGATTGTCAAGAGGTACTGCTGTTGAAGCGACAAACGCTCCAATACAAATGCCTATTGGTGATGTTTACGGGAGACTATTTAATGTTGTAGGAGATCCTATTGATGGTATGGAAGACATGCCTAAGACTGGAGACAACGGTCTACCAATTCACCGTAATGCACCTAAGTTTGAAGATCTATCTGTATCTACAGAAGTTCTTTTTACTGGTATTAAAGTAATTGACCTTATTGAGCCTTATGCTAAAGGTGGTAAGATTGGTTTATTTGGTGGTGCAGGTGTAGGTAAAACTGTACTTATTCAAGAATTAATTAACAACATTGCAAAAGGACACGGTGGTTTGTCTGTATTTGCAGGTGTTGGAGAGCGTACTCGTGAGGGTAACGATTTACTTCGTGAGATGTTAGAGTCTGGTATTATTAAATACGGAGATGACTTTATGCACTCTATGGAAGAAGGTGGATGGGATCTTTCTAAAGTAGATAAAACTGCTATGAAAGACTCTAAAGCAACGTTCGTATTCGGACAAATGAATGAGCCACCAGGAGCACGTGCTCGTGTAGCGCTTTCAGGATTAACTATTGCAGAATACTTCCGTGATGGAGCAGGAGATGGTCAAGGAAAAGATGTATTATTTTTCGTAGATAATATATTCCGTTTTACACAAGCAGGATCAGAGGTGTCAGCACTTCTTGGTCGTATGCCTTCTGCGGTAGGTTACCAACCTACCTTAGCAACCGAAATGGGAGCTATGCAAGAGCGTATTACATCAACTAAAAAAGGATCTATTACATCTGTACAAGCGGTATACGTACCTGCAGATGATTTAACAGATCCTGCTCCTGCAACAACGTTTGCTCACTTAGATGCAACAACTGTATTATCTCGTAAAATTGCTGAGCTTGGTATTTATCCAGCGGTAGACCCGTTAGATTCTACATCTCGTATTCTTACGGCTGATATTTTAGGTGATGAGCACTATGCGTGTGCACAACGTGTAAAAGAGTTGTTACAGCGTTATAAAGAATTACAAGATATTATTGCTATTTTGGGTATGGAAGAATTATCTGAAGAAGATAAACAAGCGGTAAACCGTGCACGTCGTGTACAACGTTTCCTTTCTCAGCCATTTCACGTAGCAGAGCAGTTTACAGGTATTCCAGGAGTATTGGTAGATATTAAAGAAACCATTAAAGGATTTAATATGATTATGGACGGAGAGTTAGATCACCTTCCAGAAGCAGCCTTTAACTTGAAAGGTTCTATTGAAGAAGCAATCGAGGCTGGAGAAAAAATGTTAGCTGAATCATAAATTGCTTAAAGCTATAAGCTTAAAGCCTAAAGCATAAAATAATGTATTTAGAAATAGTAAGCCCAGAAGCTTTATTGGTAAGTGGAGAAGTAGAGTCGGTAACTGTACCGGGCGTAGAAGGTGAGTTTCAAATGTTAAATAATCACGCCCCAATTGTATCTGTTTTAGCGAAAGGGAAAGTAAAATTTTCTGGAAATCCTACCATAGCTGAAGGTTTTGAAAATAAATTCAATAAAGAAGATGGGAAGTGGGTACTTGAAATTACCAGCGGAACCATTGAAATGAATAACAATAAAGCGATTGTGTTGGCCGATTAAACAGCATATATCAAAACAATTAAACCCCAAATTTCACTTTCGAAATTTGGGGTTTTTTATTAATGTGAGTATTATTGTCTTCTTGTGATTAAGCAAAACGTTTTTATTTCTGAAGGAAACCGTCCACTATGGCATAGAATTATTGCTGCACTTTGCTATACGCTTTTGTTAGTCTGTCTATATAAATTTGTTGTCGAACCTAATACAGGTTGGTTATATGCAGCAAGTATGTTGCTTTCAACTGGCTTGACATTTTCCGTGATTAGGGACTACCATTTTGATTTTGAAGAAAAGAGATATAAAATTGAACATTGTGTTGGTCCTTTAAAGTTTGGTAAATGGAAAGATTTTAAAAAGTTAGAATATATTTCAATTTTTAAAAACGGAAAAGGGTTTTACGAAGTTAATCTTTCGGTACAATAGAAACAATCATTTTAATATAACTACGCTCGACAATTTTCAAGATTGTTTTGAAATAGGTAAAAACATTGCTGAAAAACTAAAAATCGACTTTTTAGATGCGGCGACAGACCCAAGAAACTCTGTATGGGTGAATCAGTAGATTTTGTTAAACGTTACGGGATGCTTTTTCCTCTTCATTCTTTTTTAATTGAAACCTCAAAATAAGATATCCTGCTATTCCGGCAACCATCGAGCCTAATAAAATTCCAATTTTAGAGGTCGTCAATAGGTCATTAGATCTAAAGGCTAATTCGGCTATAAATAGTGACATAGTAAAGCCTACGCCACCTAAAAAACTAACTCCGAGAATTTGTTTAAAGTTTATTCCAGTGGGAAGTACCGCAATTTTAAGTTTATAGGCTAAATAGCTAAATAAAGTAATACCTATAACTTTCCCCAGAACCATAGCAATGGCTATTTGTGAGATAAGCTCTGTAGTGCTCAACGAATCGAGACTTATGGTTATTCCGGCATTGGCCAAGGCAAATATGGGCATAATAACAATCGCAACCCATCCACTAAGGCCATTTTCCAATTGTTGCATAGGTGTTTGTACGCGATCGGTTATCAGGTTTATTTTATCGACAGCATCCTGTTGTTCATCCGATAAGACAATTCTTTTGGCCTTTGTTTTCTTGAAAAGGTTTAGGGATTTTCGTATTTCTTCAAAAAAGTTGTCTAGTTCTATGTTTCTACTCGATGGAATGACCAATGCCAATAAAACCCCTGCAATTGTAGGATGTATCCCGGATTTTAAGAAAAGGACCCATACAGCGATTCCAGAAATTAGCAGTAAATATTTTGAGTGAAATTTTTTGTAAGCCAAAAATGCCAAAAAAGTTAATATGCCAAGTGCTACAAATAAATAGGAGAGGTGCATTTCGTGACTATAGAATGTTGCAATTACCAAAATGGCACCAATATCATCAATAATAGCGAAGGTTGTCAAAAATATTTTAAGTCCTAATGGTACACGCTTCCCCAATAAATTAAGTATTCCTAATGAAAAGGCGATGTCTGTAGCCATAGGGATACCCCAGCCTGATGCTCCTCGGTCTTGGTCGTGTAGTAATAAGAAAATAGCAATAGGAACAACAATACCCCCCAAAGCCGCAAAAATAGGCATAGATGCCTTTCGCATGGTGGTAAGTTCGCCATCTAAAATTTCACGTTTAATTTCT
This sequence comes from Croceibacter sp., assembly GCF_002716225.1. Lineage (NCBI taxonomy): Bacteria > Pseudomonadati > Bacteroidota > Flavobacteriia > Flavobacteriales > Flavobacteriaceae > Croceibacter > Croceibacter sp. The sequence goes on from NZ_PAZX01000020.1 coordinate 10,171, forward strand.
AAACCTACATAAAAGAAGAAAATGGTCATTAGCCCATCATTTACCCACAAATACAGAGGTTTTTCAATTATAAAATCTGTATTACTAAAACCAATGGCAAAAGTTTCGTTCCAGAAAGTATGATAGCTTTCGTGCCAAGGCGAATTTGCCCAAACCAAAGCAATGACCGTAAACAAAAGTAGGATATAACTACCCGATGTTGAGCTGTTTATAAACGTTTCGACGGGGTTTTTAGCTATTCTCAAATTAGTAAGGTGTTTATTTGTGTTTTTAAAGCTATAAAGTTATAAAATGTGATTCTGTTTAAGTATTAAAAATATGTCAATCTTTAATATATAATAAAATATCACTTGGTTGACAGTCCAAAACTATACAAATCGCCTCTAAAGTAGAAAATCGTACTGCTTTAGCTTTTCCAGATCTTAAAATAGAAAGATTCAACCTTCAAAAAATCACTGCCGCTACAAAGTAAACTTTTCTTTAAGAAAACCTTTCGGCTAAGTTTTGTAATTTAGCTGTTTTCAAATTATTTATGCAATTACAAGAAATAGATAGAGTCAAGACGATTTCAAAAGAAGACTTTATCAACAACTATTTTAAACCTCAGAAACCCGTCGTAATTGAACGATTTATTGAGGAATGGCCTGCTTATAAAAAGTGGGATTTAGATTATATGGCTAAAGTGGCAGGTGATAAAGAAGTGCCGCTTTATGATGATAGACCTGTGAGCCACGAAGATGGCTTTAACGAGCCGCATGCCACCATGAAAATGAGCGAGTATATTGACTTGCTCAAAAAAGAACCTACCAAATACCGTATATTCCTTTGGAATGTTTTAAAAGAGGTGCCAGAACTTCAAAAAGACTATTCTTATCCAGATTTTGGAATAAAATTAATGAAGGGCCTTCCTATGCTTTTCTTTGGTGGGGAAGACAGCTATACGTTTATGCATTATGATATTGATTTGGCCAATATTTTTCATTTTCATTTCCACGGAAAAAAAGAAGTGATATTGTTTGACCAAAAGCAGAACGATTACCTTTATAAAATACCACATTCGCTTATAACCCGCGAAGATATAAACTTTGCCAACCCTGATTATGGTAAATGGCCGGCTTTAAAAAAAGCAAAAGGTTTTAAAACACATTTAGAACACGGCAATGTTTTATATATGCCTGAAGGCTATTGGCACTATATGCGGTACATAACACCTGGTTTTTCCATGAGTTTGCGTGCCATTGCTAGAAATCCTAAAAACATAGGAAAAGCCATTTATAACATTGCTATCATGCGTCATTTTGATACCTTAATGCGTAAGCTTAAAGGGCAAGAGTGGATTGATAAAAAAAATGAAAAAGCAATTACTAAAACACATAGCAAACTGGGTATAGACGGATAATTAAGTTGTTCAAAAAATAGAAAAAGAGCCTTTTACAAATTTTGTAGAAGGCTCTTTTTTCTTTCCGAAGAATTATATTTTATACTTTTTTGTAGCTTATATAATACTCTTCCATTAAGTTCATTAGAGCGGTAATCAAATCTTTTGTCTCTAATAATAAACTGAAGTATAAAGCAGTGTTTTTAGGACTCGACTCTTCGGTTCCAGTACGGGCTATTTGCTTTTCAATTTTTTCTGAAACATATTCAAATAGCTCTTGTTTTTTATCTAACACCATTTCAATCTTTTCGATTTCTCGATTTTGGAAGATAGATTCAATATCAACAAATAAGTTTTCCAAAGATTGATCGATTTCCTGTAAATCTTTAATTTGATTAAAACGTAATGCCTTGTGATTATTATTTACGTGTTTATAACTCGCTTTTGAAATAAATTCAAGCGATTGGGCTACATCTTGCAAATTCCCAAGGATAATGATGTAGAAGTTGCTTCCGCGAACACTTTTTTCATCCAGATCTTTTATGAAATAGAAAATATTATCACGCAATTCATCAATTTCATCGTTCAGCTTCTTAACTCCTTTTTTACTCTTTTTCAGCTTAGAGGTGTCTTGTTTAGCCAATCCTCGAAGCATATCAGAATAGATTTTATTGCTTCGGTGAATCACTTTTGCTATATTGTCTGCACTTTCCTGAATGATGCCTTGTACGGTATTACTTTCAGTTTTTTTAAGACCGGTTTCATCCATTATAATGTTGCTCTTCTTTTTGTAAGAAAGGTAGTTTCGTACTAATAAAAGTACGGCTAACATAAGTAAAATAGCTATTGCTACCCCTTTGCCTAAGTAAATAAGATATGCTAATGTTCCTGCAGCTACAAATGCACTAAATGCAGTGAAGAACCAGCCGCCAATTACATTTAGTACTCCAGCTACACGATATACTGCACTTTCACGCCCCCAAGCCCGGTCTGCAAGCGATGTCCCCATGGCAACCATAAAGGTTACGTAAGTGGTAGATAAAGGTAATTTCATAGAGGTTGCGATTGAGATAAGAACACCTGCTACAACTAAGTTAATAGAAGCACGAATCATATCAAAAGCCGGCAATTCGTAGGTTCTATGTTTTGGTAATTCTACTACAGGTTTCTCAAAACGCGAGTTTATATTTTTAGTGGTAGCTTTTGGTAAAATATAATTTAACCCTTGTGCAACTCTCGAAGTGCCTTTTACAACTACTCTAGATAACATATTAGGTTGAAATTTTTCGTGACCTTCTCCTTGTCTGGATAGTCCGATTTCGGTTTCGGCTACGCTACGGGCTTTTTTAGAGAACCAAAGCGTCAATACCATTACACCACCAGCTATAAATAGTAAGAAAGGTTCTGCGGGCACTTTTTCAGAAAGAACATCCATAGAAAAAGTAGAGGCAGCTTCACCAGAGGCCAACCAAGCTTCATACGAATGAAAGGCAGCCATAGGAACACCGATAAAGTTAACCAAGTCGTTTCCTGAAAAGGCGAGCGCTAAACCAAATGTACCTACTGCAATTACGATAATAAGAATACTTTTCTTGAAAAGTTTCATAAAGAGAAAAGAAAAGAGCGTCCAGAAATTAAAGCTTCCTCCAACAAAGTAAAGCTCGTTCCCTTCTACTACCTCTTTAAAATCTCCGTAGTAAGGGGTTCCTTTCAGTCCTTTCATAAAGATGAAATATCCAATGGCCGTTAGGGCAACGCCGCCAAACAAAGCGCCAAAGTTTTTAATTCTCTTTTCGTAATGAAACGTAAACACTAAACGGGACAGCCACTGAACGACTGCACCCACCGTAAAGGCGATGACGACGGAAAGTAGGATCCCTAATATAATTTCGGTAGCTTTTGCCGTGTTTATATATTTACCTAGATCTGCCCAAGTTTCAGTTTCATTAGCGCCAATTTTTATTAGCGACATCACTACGGCAGCTCCCAATAATTCAAAAACGATGGAAACGGTTGTTGATGTTGGCAAACCGAGGGTGTTGAAAAAATCGAGCAGTAATATATCGGTTATCATAACTGCCATAAAGACAATCATGATTTCTTCAAAGTAAAATTGTCCAGGGTCGAAAATACCTTTTCTGGCAACCTCCATCATCCCGCTTGAAAAGACGGCGCCGATAAAAATACCAAGACTGGCAATAATCATTATCGATTTAAATGATATGGCTTTAGAACCGATGGCAGAGTTAAGGAAATTAACAGCATCGTTACTAACCCCTACAACAAGATCTGCAATGGCAAGTACTGCCAATGCTACAATCATTAATAAGTATATGTTTTCCATTTTATTTAATTAAATTGGTGCAAATCTCTTAATTTAATTGCCCTTTATTGTTATCAAATTGTTATCTATTATCTTTTAAAAATGTAGGTCAAATCCTATTCGAAATGCTATTGGGCCTTTTTCACTTTCAATTGTATTATAGCTTAAATCGCTTTGTACTTTTAATTTATGACCTACAATATATTTTGAAATTCCAATAGTGTATTGATTTTGGCTTTGTTTTCCGGTTATCTCATCAAAACTGATTGTAGTAAAGCGCCCAGCTACTTCATAGTTGTTTTTAAAAAGATAGCCGGCTTGAAAATTTAAAGCGTCTCCAACTAAAACAACATC
>NZ_PAZX01000021.1:0-21329 GCF_002716225.1 Croceibacter sp.
GCGTGTTTCAGAATTATGTGTACCCATTAGCAGATGACTCTATTGAGATAGATATAAACCCTGCAGATATTTCTTGGGACTTTGCAAGAAGTAGTGGTGCAGGTGGCCAAAACGTAAATAAGGTAGAAACCAAAGCTATACTTACTCACCATCCCTCTGGAATTGTGATACATAATTCTGAAACACGCTCACAACTAGAAAATAGGGAAAAAGCTATGCAAATGCTTAAATCGCAATTGTATGAGATTGAGTTGCGCAAACAACAAGCACAGCGTGATGAAATAGAATCCTCTAAAATGAAAATTGAATGGGGTTCACAAATTAGGAATTATGTTATGCATCCTTATAAGTTAGTTAAAGATGTAAGAACGGCTCACGAAACTGGTAACGTAGATGCAGTTATGAACGGTGATATAGATGCATTTCTTAAAGCTTTTCTTATGGCTTCAGGACAAAAACAAGAAGAAGATACCCTATAGTTTTAGAAAAGTTTAAGAGCATTTTTTTGATGGTCCATATACTTAGCATTATATTATTTAAAAATTTAAAATATATAATGATGAAACGTATACTTATAATACTTACCATATTAATAGCTAATACAGTGGCTTTTAACGCCCAAAGTATTACGCAAGAACGTACCAGTGAAGAACTTGAAAAAGAGGTAAGACAACAAACTGAACAACTAGCTTCAGAATTAGGGTTAACAGATAAGCAGGCTAAAGAATTTGAGCGAAATACAATTAAGTATTCCCTAAAAATAGATAGGGTCTTACAAAAAGATATCCCGAAGAAAAACAAGACATTTCAAATTAATGTTTTAGAAGAACAACGTATAAGAGCAACTAGAAATATACTTACAAAACCACAATACGACTTATATTTAAAGATGCTAAGTATCAAAGACGATAACAAATAGATTAACCAATTTAACACAACATGATAACAATATATCACAATCCAAGATGTAGTAAATCTAGAGATGGCGTAAAAGTTTTAGAAGAATCTGGGAAAGAATTTAAAACTGTTAAGTATTTAGATGACAACCTTTCTTTTCAAGAACTAACAGAATTAATTGGTAAGATTGGAATACAACCAATTGATCTTGTAAGGAAAAATGAAAAGATTTGGAAAGAAGACTATAAGGGTAAAGACCTGAGCAAAACAGATATTGTAAATGCCATGGTTAATAACCCTAAACTTATAGAGCGTCCTATTGTTGTTACAGATTATGGTGCCGTTATAGGAAGACCTTCAGAAAAAATTGAAGAATTATTAGATAAACCTAATCAAGAACCAATTTAAGTTTAGGAATTTCATATAATCCTTGTATATTTAAAATCTTAAAACTAAACTTATGAAACGCTTATTACTAGTATTAGCCCTTGTTGTAGGGTTTACATTTACAACACAAGCCCAATCTGCAAGCACTAAAAAAGCAGATGTGGCTATTGAGCAAGCTGCTAAAGCTAAGGTTGCAACACTTAAAAGCACTTTAGATTTAGATGTAAAGCAGGTTAAATTGATGGAGCAAAATCTATCTCAATTTGAAGCTCACAAAAAACAGGTTATGGATGCAGATATTTCTGCAACAGCAAAATCTGAAAAAATTGCAAAAATGGAAACTTATAGATTAGAGTCTGTAAAGCAAATTCTAACTAATGACCAGTATAACCAATATGTAGCACTATTGGGTAAAAAGTAATTTTTTACAACATATTAAATTTTAAAAGGCCGCAATTTTGCGGTCTTTTTTCTTTTAACACAATCTTAACTCTTATAGATTTTACATCTCTACACTTAGGTAGTCAAACACACAAAATTAATGTAATGACTAAAAACCTTCTAGTTGCTTTAATAAGCATACTAACTTTTTCTAATTCAATTTTAGCACAACAGTCTTCTGGAGATGAAGTTACTGTAACAGGAACTGTTGTAGATAAATCTGCAAACATACCGTTGGAGTATGCTACAATTTCATTCCAGAGTATTAATGATGCTACAAAATTAACTGGTGGCGTAACAGATGCAAATGGTAAGTATTCAATCCAGGTTCCTGTAGGCACATATAAAATTACAATCGAGTATATTTCTTTTGAGCCTTATATAATTTCAGAAAAATCAATAACAGAGTCTACCAGCTTAGGTACTGTAAGTTTAGATTTTGCTTCAGACAGTTTAGATGAGGTTGTTATTAGAGCAGAAACAACTCAAGTAGATATAAGACTAGATAAGAAAATTTACAATGTAGGTAAAGATTTGCTAGTTCGTGGAGGTTCGGTGAGTGATGTATTAGATAATGTTCCTAGTGTATCTGTAGATGTTGAAGGTAATGTGGCGTTAAGAGGAAATGATAACGTACGTATTCTAATTAACGGTAAACCATCTGGACTAGTTGGCATTAGTGGTAGTGATGGTCTTAGACAAATACCTAGTGAGGCTATTGAGCGTGTTGAGGTTATTACATCTCCTTCTGCTAGGTATGATGCAGAAGGTACTGGTGGTATCTTAAATATAATTCTTAAAAAGGATAAACTTGTAGGATTTAATGGAAGCGTAAATGTGACAGTAGGAGATCCTGCAAACAATACAGCTTCTGCAAGTGTAAATTATAGAACTAAGGATATAAACCTATTTACCAATACTGGATATTCTTACAGAAAATCTAATGGTGGTGGCTTTAATAATAGAGAAAGTTTTAATGAGGATTTACAATACAGGTTTGTAGATGAAGACAGAGATTTTGAAAGACTTAGAAAAGGATTTAATAGCAATATTGGTTTAGAGTGGTTTATTAATGAAAGCTCTACTCTTACAAACTCATTCTTTATAAGAAACCAAGACAACTCTTCAGAAAATAATACAATTACAAACCGTTATGAGGATACAAGAGATGCGTTGTCTAACGCTTCCAGACGTTTTGATACAGAAACAGAAGATGACCAAACATTTCAATATTCTTTAAACTATGTGAAAGATTTTAATGATGATGGCCACAAGCTAACATTCGATTTTCAATATGAAAAAAGTAGTGAAGACGAATTTTCTAACATTACAGATACAGACACATTTCCTTCCGAGCTAGTGACAGACCAAGAGCGAGTACAAACTTTGGAAGATCAAAATGAAATTTTACTACAGGCAGACTACGTTTGGCCAATAGATGAAAACACTCAGTTTGAAGCAGGTTATAGAGGAACCTTTAATGACTTAACTACAGATTATACAGTATCTGCTATAGATGATAATAATAACTTTATAAGAAATGACTCTTTAAGTAATGTGTTATTTTATGGAGAGCGTGTAAATGCGTTATACTCTCAATATGGTAAAAAGATTAATAAGTTTTCTGTACTATTGGGATTACGTTTAGAGAATACTCAAATTACTATAGACCAGATAACCACAAATAATTTAGCTAAGAAAAATTACACAAACTTATTCCCAACTGTAAATTTAGGATATGAGTTTACTGAAAGTAGTAGTGCAACTTTAGGATATAATAGAAGAATAAGAAGACCTCGTAGTCGTTTTATTAATCCGTTTCCATCAAGAAGTAGTGAAACAAACTTATTTCAAGGTAATCCAGACTTAGATCCTGTATTTTCTGATGGTGTAGACTTAGGATACCTTAAACGTTGGAAAGGCTTTACTCTAAATACATCTATTTATTATACAAGAAGTACAGATGTTTTTGAATTTATAAGTGAAGATACTGGCCAAGTTACCAATAATGGAGATGCTGTAGTAAGACGTTTTCCTGTAAACTTAAGCAGTAATGACCGTTATGGTTTTGAATTAACATTAATGTACAAGCCTGCAAAATGGTGGACCTTAAATTCTGACTTTAACTTATTCAACTCTAAGACAGAAGGTACGTTTAATGGCCAAGATTTTGGAGCAGACAACACAAGTTATTTTGTAAGATTAAATAGTAAAGTTACGTTACCTGCAAATATAGATTTCCAGACACGTATGTTTTATAGTGGTCCTAGTGAAGATGCACAGTCTAAAAGCGAAGGTGTATTTTCTACCAACGTAGCATTAAGTAAAGATATATTTAAAGAACAAGCTACTATTAGCTTTAATGTAAGCGATGTTTTTAATAGTAGAAAAAGACGCTCTGAAACCTTTACAGATACATTTTTTAACGAAAGTGAATTCCAATGGAGACAACGCCAAGCTACACTTTCTTTAACGTATAGATTTAATCAGAAAAAGAAAAGAGAAAGAGGATACGATGGAGGAGATGATGAAGGTGGAGAGTTTGAAGGTTAGTACAGCTAACTCTCTACAACAGAAAAACCCTTCTAAAATTATTTAGAAGGGTTTTTTTATAAAATAAAGCTAAATAAGATTTTAGCTATTTGCCTGTTTTTTAGCTTTACGCTCAGCTTGCTTTTCTTTTACCATTTCCATAATTGCACCACCAATCCAATAAGGAATAAAAGATGCTAAAAATATCATTAACCAAAAACCGATGGTTAAAATAGTTAAGAATGCTAAAAAGCCTAAGTATTGGTCAAAATCGAACATAACAGTTTTTTTCGTAAAGTTTGTCAAAGATACTAAAGCTGGTAAATGTTATGCAAGTGATAAGGCATTTTTTTCAACATAGAAATTAACAAGAATACTTTTTTATGCCTTTAAAGTAAAAAAGCCTGCCTTTTTAAGAAGACAGGCTTTTTAAAATATCTATAAAATTAGATTAATCAACAAATAAAGGTTTGCCGTTCATCATATCATGAATGCTATTTTTAACAGCATCTAACTCACTATCATTTTCAATATTATTAATTACACGGTCAATATACTCTACAATAGTTTTCATATCATCTTCAACCAAACCTCGAGTAGTAACCGCAGCAGTACCAATACGTATTCCTGATGTTACAAAAGGAGACTCAGTATCAAAAGGAACCATATTTTTATTTACAGTAATTTCTGCTTTACCTAAAGTTTCTTCAGCAAGTTTACCTGTTACATTTTTATTTCTAAGGTCAATAAGCATCATGTGGTTGTCTGTTCCGCCAGATATCACATCATAACCTCTTTCAACAAAAGCTTCTGCCATAACGTGAGCATTCTTCTTAACCTGAACCATATAATGTAAAAATTCATCTGTAAGCGCTTCACCAAAAGCAATAGCCTTTCCTGCAATTACATGCTCTAAAGGTCCACCTTGGTTTCCAGGGAAAATACCGCTATCAAATAAAGAAGACATCTTTTTAGGTTTACCACTCTTAAATGTTAATCCAAATGGATTATCAAAATCTTCACCCATTAAAATCATACCACCACGAGGACCGCGTAATGTTTTATGAGTAGTTGTTGTACAAACGTGACAGTGAGGAATAGGATCAGATAGTAAGCCCTTTGCAATTAAACCAGCAGGATGCGCAATATCTGCCATTAAAAGTGCGCCTACGCTATCTGCAATTTCTCTAAAACACTTATAATCTATCTCTCTTGAATAGGCAGAAGCTCCTGCAATGATAAGCTTAGGCTGTTCGCGCTCTGCAATTTTCTGAATATTATCATAATCTAATCGTCCTGTTTCACGTTCTACACCATAATGAACAGGATTGTATAATTTACCAGAGAAGTTTACTGGAGAACCATGTGTTAGGTGACCGCCATGAGATAAATCAAAACCTAAAAATTTGTCACCTGCATTTAAGCAAGCTGCAAAAACTGCAGTGTTAGCTTGAGATCCAGAATGAGGTTGTACGTTTGCCCAAGAAGCTCCAAAAAGTTCCTTTGCTCTATCTATTGCAATTTGCTCGACAACATCTACAACTTCACAACCACCATAGTAACGCTTACCAGGATAACCTTCGGCATATTTATTTGTAAGTACAGACCCAACAGCTTCCATAACTTGGTCACTAACAAAATTTTCACTTGCTATAAGCTCTAAACCATTTGTTTGGCGTTCTTTTTCTTTAGAAATTAAATCGAATATTTCAGTATCACGTTGCATAGGAGGTAAATCTTTAATTGAAAGCCCAAAAATAACAAAAAGCAAGTGTAAAATTGTCTTTAATGTATATATTTGATTACTTTATTGCACAACATATAAACATATAAACTCTATGAAAATAACCGCTAACGACCCAAAACGACAAACGTGGTTGCCGGTTCCCGATAAATCTGATTTTCCAATTCAAAATATTCCATTTGGTGTATTCCTTACACGTGACGATGTCATTACTATTGGAACACGAATTGGAGATACCGCTATAGATCTTGGAGCATTGCACCAATTAGGATACTTTGAGGGTATTCCTTTAACAGATGATATTTTTTTACAGGATACGCTAAACGACTTTATTTCCGATGGAAAGAAAACTTGGCGTTTAGTAAGAAATAGAATCGCAGAGCTTTTTGATGTTAAAGATAAATCTTTACAAAATCACGATGAGCATAAAGAACGCGTTCTCTTTGCAATGGATGAAATAGAAATGCAATTGCCAGTACAAGTTGGTGATTATACAGATTTTTATTCCTCTATTGAACATGCTACCAATGTAGGTACAATGTTTAGAGATCCAGATAATGCGTTATTACCAAATTGGTTGCACATACCAGTTGGATATCACGGTCGTAGTTCTTCAATAATACCAAGTGGTATTCCAGTACATAGACCATTAGGTCAAAAATTACCGAAAGGTGCAGATAACCCTAAATTAGGACCATCTCGTTTAGTCGATTTTGAGCTTGAGATGGCTTTTATAACAACAGATGCTAATCATTTAGGAGAACCAATTCCTATCGATGAAGCTGAAGACTATATTTTTGGACTAGTATTATTTAATGACTGGAGTGCTAGAGATATTCAAAAATGGGAATATGTGCCATTAGGACCTTTCTTAGCAAAAAGTTTTGCCTCATCAATATCACCTTGGATTGTTACTCTGGACGCTTTGGAACCTTTTAGGACAGACAGCCCAAAACCTTTAAAGAAACAGTTGGAATACCTTCAATACAAAGGGAAAAAGAGCTTTGATATTAAACTTCAAGTTGCAATACAACCAGAAGATAAAGTAGAAACTGTTGTTGCTAATACAAACTTTAAATACATGTATTGGAATATGAGCCAGCAGCTAGCACACCATACTATTAATGGTTGTCCTGTAAATTCTGGAGATATGATGGGTAGTGGTACTATATCTGGTCCAACACCAGATTCTTACGGATCTATGTTAGAGTTATCTTGGAGAGGAGAGAAGCCAGTGAAATTAAAAGAAGGTGGTGATCGTAAATTTATAGAAGATAATGATACAGTAATTATTAGAGGTTACTGTGAGAATAAAGACATAAGGTTAGGTTTTGGTGAAGTTTCCACAAAATTATTGCCTGTTTTTAAAAAACAATAAAAGCTTAAGTTTTTTATTTTAATAACAAAAACACCTACAGTTAACGCTGTAGGTGTTTTTTGTTAAATTCATTTGTAGGAATAAACTTTAACAAGATATTATTAATAGGTATAATGTTAATTGTATAAATTTATTTAACAAATTTTAAATTTCCTCTTATGAAAAAAATTACTTATTGGCTTTTTTTGTTAATATTTACAATTTCCTTAACATCTTTGGAAGCGCAAGAAAAGCGACAAACAACAACACAAGAACAAGAAATTGAAGCAAAACTTCAAACCCTATTTGGTTTGGAAAAAGAAGTTTTTGAAAGGCGTGTAAATATCTCTGCACAGCAACAAGCGCCTAAAGCTCTTAAGATGTCTAGTAATTCTTTACAGAGATCTACAGAAATTCAATCCTCACACGTACAATCTGGTTTTAACCTTCAAGGCGATTTAAGCTGTAGCCAAGAGCAGGTAAGTAATAATTTTGAAAATGGATTATTTATTGAAGCTGGCGGTCAAAAAGTTGCAGATGATTTTTTTGTTTCAATAAATACAGACACGTTTGATGTTAACCAAATTAGTGCTAACATACTAACACAAGGTGGTTTAGAAAGTGTTAATATTACATTTTATGAAGATGATGCTGGTTTGCCTGGTACACAAATAGGTGCTTCAATAGTTAGTTTAGTCCCAACATCTCAAGATGTTATAGGGACAGCTTTTGGATTTGATGTACACGATGTAGTTTTAGATTTACCAAGCACAATTTCTTTTGCAGGCACAGGTACAGAAGCTGTAAGATATTGGGTTCAATTAGAAGGAAATCCAAATACTGCAGGAACAAGTGTTGGTATAGAGTCAACTTCTGTAGGCGTAATAGGAGAGTTATCTGTATTTGATAATGATGGAAATGCAACTAATGAATGGCTTTTAAATGATGGCGGCTTAGATAGTGTAATTACTATAAGCGGTAATTGTATACAAGTTTCAGGCTGTTTAGCACCTGAAAACTTTGTAGTAAGCCCAACTGGAGAAAATGCAGATTTTCCTTGGGATAATGTTCCAGGTGCTGTTGATGGTTATACACTATCAGTTTTTGAAGCTGGCGCGGATCCTACTACTGCAACTGCTGTGTTTAGCGCTAATTATGGTGCAGGAACAACTATGGCAACAGCTACAGGCTTATCTACAACTACACCTTACGATGCGTATATAAGTTCAGATTGTGGTGGTACAATTTCTGCTCAAAACACATTAAGTTTTTCAACTACTATTGAAGATCCTGTTTGTGGTAACAGTTATTTAGATTCAGGAGGAAGAGATAACAATTATCAGGACAGTGAGTTAATTACAACTACAATTTTTCCTGAAAATGATGGAGATGTTGTAACCTTAACTTTTACGTTTGTTGATATTGAAGTAAATACTACAGGCGCAGGAACTCAAGATGGTTGTTGGGATTTCCTAACCATTTATAATGGACCAGATACGTCGTCTCCTGTATTAGCACAAACTCTTTGTGGTGAGGCTAGTGGTTCTGGAGCAACACCATCTGTTGATACAAGTAATCTTGAAATAGGTGATTCATTCACATCAACAGATATGTCTGGAGCATTAACAATTGTATTTACATCTGATGAAGTCTTTAACTTTGGTGGATTTGAAGCCGTTATCTCTTGCGATGTGCCTCCTGTTTGTATGGCACCAGATTTAGTACTTGATAATGTTACTACAGACACTGCAGAATTTAGTTGGAGTGAAGTTGCAAATGCTAATAATGGGTATATCTTCTCTGTATTTAGCGAAGGAGCAGACCCTACTACAGCAACTCCTGTTTATACAGAAAATATACCTGCAGGAACGCTTACAGCTACAGCAACAGGTTTATCAGATACTACTATATATGACGCATACATCACTGCAGATTGTGATGCCGATGGTTTGTCTGCATCAGACTCGGTAACATTTGAAACCAATTTTCCAGATCCTGCTTGTGGTGGCAAATTTTATGATACTGGAGGACCAAATGGTGACTTTGAAAATAACGAAGACTACACAACTATAATTGCTCCAGATGATGCAGGAGATGTAGTTACTGCAACATTTACCTTTGTAAACAATACAGAATTTGATGTACTTACTGTAGATACTGGTGATGGTAGTGGCCCTCAAGTAGTACCAGAAATACCTATGGGAGGCACTCCAATCTCATATACTTCATTTGCATCAGATGGTAGCTTAACATTTCAATTTACATCTTCAGGTGTAGTTGAAAATGCAGGTTGGGAAGCAGATATCACTTGTGATTTACCAGCGGCTTGTTTACAACCACTTAATTTTGATGTTTCAGCAATTACAGATACATCAGCTACATTTACTTGGGATGAAGAAACTAATGCAACAAATGGATATGTTTTAGAAGTTTATAGTTTTGGTGATAGTCCAGGATCTGGAACGCCTGTTTATACAGAAACTGTTGCATCTGGAACTTTAACAGCAACAGCAACAGGGTTAGACACTAACTCAATGTTTACTGCTTATATTTATTCAGATTGTGATACAGATGGTATATCAGAAACTACAGACATAGAGTTTGAAACCTTAATAACGCCACCAGCTTGTGATGGCACTTTTAGCGATAGTGGTGGAGTAGATGGTAATTATTCTTCTAGTGAGGTTACTACAACTACAATTACACCAGACAACGCTGGAGATGCTGTTACTATTACGTTTACTTACGTAGATATTGAAACAGCTACAGCTGCAGGAAGTCAAGATGGTTGTTGGGATTTTATGACCATTTATAATGGCCCAGATACCACATTCCCAGTTTTAGCACAAACACTTTGTGGTGAAGAGAGTGGAGATGGTGGTGCACCTTCTGTAGATACAAGTTTACTATCTGTTGGAGATGCATTTACATCAACAGATCCTTCAGGTGCATTAACTATTGTTTTTACTTCAGATAGTTCAGTTGAAGAGACAGGTTGGTTAGCAGACGTAACTTGTGCTACATTATCTGTGGATGAGTTTAGTGCAACTAACTTTACATATTATCCAAATCCTAGCACTGGACATTTAACTATTAATTCTAAAGAAACTATTGACTCTGTTGAAGTAATTAATCTATTAGGACAGCAATTAATTAAACAGAAGCCTAATAGCCAAGATTATACTTTAGACTTAACTACGTTAAGTGCTGGGCAGTATTTCTTAAGAGCACAAATAGATGGTAAAACTGTGGTAAAATCTATTTTAAAAGAATAAGTTTTAAATTCAACTAATATGTAAAACGCTGGTAATTAAATTACCAGCGTTTTTTTATTATACATTAGAATGTAAATTTAAATTTAAACTTTGTCTTTTAGGTATTTAGCGGTGTAACTTTTTTTATTCTTCACAACTTCTTCTGGAGTGCCATATGCTAATAATTGACCACCAGTTTCACCACCTTCCAAGCCAAGATCTATGATGTAATCTGCACATTTTACAAGGTCCATATTATGCTCTATAACTATTACAGAATGTCCTTTTTCAATAAGTGCATTAAACGATTTTAAAAGCTTATTAATATCGTGAAAATGTAATCCAGTTGTAGGCTCGTCAAAAATAAATAATACCTTGTCTTTTGATGTGCTTTTAACTAAGAAAGAAGCAAGCTTAATACGTTGAGCCTCGCCACCAGATAGTGTAGAAGAGCTTTGGCCTAATTGTACATAACCAAGACCAACATCTTGTAAGGGTTTTAGTTTTCGAGTAACTTTAAGTTCTGCTTGCTCATCAAAAAATGATATGGCATCATCTATAGTCATAGTTAAGATATCATGTATAGATTTATCACCATATTTAACTTCTAACACTTCTTTTTTGAAACGCTTTCCTTGGCAAGTTTCACACTGTAAGTGAACATCTGCCATAAATTGCATCTCTATAGTAACTTCACCTTCGCCTTTACAAGTTTCGCATCTGCCACCATCAACATTAAAGCTAAAGTGCTTTGCTTGGTAATTTCTTATTTTAGATAATTTCTGAGAAGCAAATAAACTTCGTATATCATCATAGGCTTTTATATACGTTACTGGATTACTTCTAGAAGAGCGACCTATAGGGTTTTGATCTACAAACTCGATAGCTTTTACATTTCCAAATTTACCTTTAAGTTCAGAAAATTGTCCAGCCTTTTCACCATAACCGCCAACTTCTTTTAACATTGCTGGATACAGTAATTTTTTAATCAAAGTACTTTTTCCACTACCTGAAACTCCAGTAATAGCAGTAAACACACCTAAAGGAAACGTAACATCAATATTTTTTAAATTATTTTCTCTAGCACCAACTATTGTAGCTTCATACTTCCAACTTCTTCTTTTGTCGGGTAAGGGAATTTCCTTAGTGCCATTTAAATAATCTGCGGTTAAAGAGTTGGATTTTAAAATATCGTTATAGGTTCCGGTAGCGACTACGTGACCACCATGTGTTCCTGCTTCTGGACCAATATCTATAATTTCGTCTGCAGCTTTCATGATATCTTCGTCATGCTCTACTACAATCACGGTATTACCTAAGTCTCTTAAATCTTTTAAAACACCAATAAGACGCTCTGTGTCTTTAGGATGTAAACCAATGGACGGTTCATCTAAAATATACATAGATCCTACTAAACTACTACCTAAAGATGTTGCGAGGTTAATACGTTGGGATTCTCCACCAGAAAGTGTGTTACTTTTTCTATTTAGTGTTAAATAATCTAAACCAACATTAGATAAGAACTCCAACCTGCTCGTAATTTCTTTTAAAAGCCGCTTTGCTATAACTACATCATATTCATTTAAAGTTAGAGATGTAAAGAAATCTCTTACATTATTTAGAGGAAGCTCAACCAAATCTGTAATAGTTGCATTGCCAACCTTAACGTAATTGGCTTCGGGTCTAAGTCTTTTTCCTTTACATACTGTACATCTAGTTTTGCCTCTATACCTAGATAGCATTACTCTGTTTTGAATTTTATAGGCTTTAGATTCTAGCTCAGCAAAAAAGTCATTTAAGCCAGTAAAGTATTTGTTGCCTGTCCACACTAAGTCTTTATGCTCTTGAGATAACTCAAAATAAGGTTTGTGAATAGGAAAGTCGAATTTATGTGAGTTGTTAACTAATTGATCTCTATACCAACTCATGCTTTCACCACGCCAAGGAAATATAGCATTCTCATAAATTGATAGTCCTGTGTTAGGAATTACCAAATCTTCATCTATACCAATTACATCTCCGTAACCTTCACATTTAGGGCACGCACCATAGGGATTATTAAAACTAAAAAGATGCGGATTTGGCTCTAAAAATGAAATGCCGTCCAACTCAAATTTATTACTAAAATGATAACGTTTATTAGTATCTAGTTCTTCAATAAAAAGCTCGCCTTTACCTTCATAAAAAGAAGTTTGTATGGAGTCTGCCAGTCTATTTAGATAATCTTCGTCATTTTTTGTAATAATTCTATCAACCACTAAAAACAAATCTTTAGGTTTTTTTGGAAGATTGGCTTCATCTATTCGTTGTACATCACCATCTACCAAAATTCTGCTGTATCCTTGTTGTAATAATACGTTTAGTTTTTCTTCTAGGGTTCTTCCTTTTTCAATTAAAAAAGGAGCTAATAGTAGGAGTTTTGTACGTTCCTCATAGTTGGAGATATGCTTTACAACATCTGCTACTGTATCTTTTTTTACTTCTTGACCAGATTTAGGGGAATATGTTCGTCCTATTCGAGCAAATAAAAGTTTTAAATAATCATATACCTCCGTCGATGTGCCTACAGTACTTCTAGGATTTGTACTATTAACCTTTTGTTCAATAGCAATTGCTGGAGCTATTCCTTTAATACTTTCTACTTTAGGCTTGTCTAATCTGCCAAGAAACTGCCTAGCATAGGAGGAAAGACTTTCTACGTAACGGCGTTGGCCTTCTGCATACAACGTGTCAAAAGCCAAGCTGGATTTTCCAGAACCAGAAAGTCCTGTGATGACCACCAATTTATTTCTTGGTATGACAACATTTATATTTTTTAAATTATGAAGACTTGCGCCTTTTATGATGATGTTTTTCTTAGGATTAACATCTATATCTTGGACTTTCATATGTAGTAAACTGCAATTTTTGCAAAGATAAGCAAAGCATTTTTGCTTTAATCCTGAGGTTTTAAAACATTAAATGTTAAAGTTTTAAGTTTAATTTTGCATAATTGATTTGAATGTTGTTATATTTACGCCCAACGTATCACACTAAATCATATTGCCTATAGCATACAGTTACTTTAAAAAATTTATGATCGCTTCTCTCGAGGCACCTAAAAGTAACATGTATGATGCAATATTCAACTTCAGATGCAGCTCTTGTCCGTAAATATATGGATGGTGACGAAACAGCACTAAGCACTCTAATAAATAGACACCAACAAAAACTTTATAGTTTTATTTATTCTAAGGTTTTTGACCGTACCATAACAGAAGATGTTTTTCAAGACACTTTTATTAAGGTTATAAGAACTCTTAAGCGAGGAAAATATAATGAAGAAGGTAAGTTTTTACCTTGGGTTATGCGTATTTCTCATAATCTTGTTATAGACCACTTTAGAAAAAACAGTCGCATGCCTAAGTTTGAAGGCAAAGGTGACTTTAGCATTTTTGATGTTTTAAAAGAAGATACATTAAATGCTGAAAAGATGCTCATTAAAGAGCAAATAGAAAGCGATGTACGGGAATTAATACATGAATTGCCAGAAGATCAAAAAGAAGTTTTAATAATGCGTATTTATAAAGACATGAGCTTTAAAGATATTGCAGAACAGACAGATGTGAGTATTAATACTGCTTTAGGGCGTATGAGATATGCATTAATTAATTTGAGAAAAGTTATAGAGGAGCATAATATTGTATTAACCAATTACTAAATACAATATGTTTGAATTTTAGGCGTTTTTAGGAATAACTAACGCATAAATTTAAACCATGCCAAAACTTTACTCAAATACATCTTCTGAAGAGGTTTCTCAATTAAAACCAAAAAAAGAAACAATTGCCTTTTTGTTGAATTATTCGAAGGCATTGCGAGTTATTGATTGTGACCCACTAAAGTTTGAGACAATTTTAAACTAGTCTCATCTAGATTGTTCTAACAAACCCATTACTTAGCCGAATGGGTTTTTTTTATGTTCTATTTTTTCTTTTTGTAGTAATCTGCTAATACAGTTTTTCTACCTATGGTTTTAGTAATAATGTCTTTGTCTAAGTCCCAACCTCTTGCTGGAGAATATTCTCTGCCGTACCAGATTATTTGCAAATGAAGATCATTCCAAAGCTCTTTTGGGAATAATCGCTTTGCGTCTTTTTCGGTTTGCACCACATTTTTTCCATTGGTTAAATTCCAACGATACATTAACCTATGAATATGAGTGTCTACTGGGAAAGCAGGAATGCCAAAAGCTTGGCTCATTACAACACTTGCTGTTTTATGCCCTACAGCTGGTAAGCTTTCTAAAGCTTCAAAATCTGCAGGAACTTTGCCATCATATTTATCTATTAAGATTTCACTCAAACCGTGTATACCTTTGGCTTTCATAGGAGAAAGACCAACAGGCTTTATTATATCTCTAATTTCTTCAACAGATAATTTTACCATTTTATAAGGATTGTCTGCAACCTCAAATAAGAGTGGTGTAATTTTATTTACCCTAACATCTGTGCTCTGTGCAGACATAAGTACTGCTATTAATAACGTATAAGGATCTTTATGATCTAATGGTATAGGTATGGTTGGGTATAATTCCTGGAGTTTATCTATTACAAATTGAACTTTTTCAGCTTTGGTCATAATTGTAGGTTTATTTCAATTTAAACTTTTGAATGTGTAGATTAACATTTAAAACATCTTCTTTTTTAGGATGTTTAGTTGCTTCCATCTGTTTTAAAAATTTAAATAATGCTTTAGTGTCTTCAAAAGTATTATTACTTCTTGCACTTACTTGTCTGTAAAAATTATCATTTAAAGTAGTGGTTTGTAACCTTAACTCATTCCTTATATATTCCATAAACAAAGAAATTTGTTTATTAATAATACTTTTATGGTCTTTTTTATCTAGATATAGACCTGCAATAGTTTTGGTATAATCGTAAGTTTTGTTGCTTAGTGGTGTAATTACTTTAATGGCTCTTTGTTTTCGCTTGCCTTCAAAAATTACAAATAAGACTCCTGTTATTAACAATAAATAATAAGACCATTTAAAATACTTATTACTAAACAACACATACATTAATGAGGTTTGAAATGTTTGACCGCTTTTATAATGCCTATCCCAATATATTTTGTCATTAGTATTTAAATAAGCTAAAGCGTGTTCTGTGTAGCTTATGTTGTCTTCCATTAACATAAAGTAATTGGTGAATGCTTTAGGAAAAAGATGTAAAGTAAGCGATCCTTTACCATATGGTAATTTTATAAAATTCACGTAGTTTTCCTTTATCGCTCTATTTTCATTAAGATAGTCTGCATAACCTAAAATTGTAGTTTTAAGCGTGTCTATTTCGTTGAAATATGATATATAACTAGTTCTTCCAAAGTCGTATGCGCTGTCTTGCTTAAATTTAGGATTCGAAAGATTTAAAAGAGGTCTTTGCCTCATATCCTTAGTAGACAGCAACGTTTCTGTCTGTAATCCTAGTGAATCTTTCGTAGGTTTACTTATGCTATTAGCAGATAAGAATACGTTGTTGCCTTTTGAAACCCAATTTAATATTGTGTTTAATTCATCTTTGTCAAAATAGACGTTGTTATTAAGAAAAAAGTAGGTGCCTTGGTGTACTGTATCTTGTAAAAATTCATAAGGTGGTACATCAACTAAGGTTA
Source organism: Croceibacter sp. (assembly GCF_002716225.1). Lineage (NCBI taxonomy): Bacteria > Pseudomonadati > Bacteroidota > Flavobacteriia > Flavobacteriales > Flavobacteriaceae > Croceibacter > Croceibacter sp. The sequence continues at coordinate 16,265 of NZ_PAZX01000021.1, forward strand.
TATCGGTACTTTTATTTTGCGATAAGCTTTCGAATAAGACATAGCTTCCAAACGGTATTTTATCTTGGTTTACAAAACTCTCAAACCAATTTACGGGCTCTTTTTCTAGCGACTCTAGGATAACTAATCCCGCTAAAAATGCTATGAAAATGCCAAACATTATTTTGTAAGACTTACTCATAGTAGTGTTTCAATTTCATTAAACTGCGCCTTGGCTTTTACATAGTCTTTTTGAGTAATACTAAAGTTACCATACCATATAAAATCATAGATTCTGGTAATGTTTGTAAACCCATTTTTAAGATTTTTATTGGTGATCTCGTTAAGGTAATCTGTATTAGTCTTATCAAATTCATAGTCTATCTGTTCAGCATCTGTCAACTGCTTAAGAACAAATAAGTAATGGTACCTTATAGCTAACCTATACTGTTTATTATTTAATGCATCTTCAATTAAAGATGGTATGTGTTGTCTCTTTATGATATCTTCATCTTCACTCATTAAAACCTCTCCAGAATCTGGTGATTTTAAAAAACGATTACCAATATTTAATTTTATAAAAAGCCAGACTATAAACCCTACTATGCCAACAAGAATTAGATATGGTAAATAATTTACTAGAAATAGAAGAATTGCATTGCCTTCATAATCACCAAATAGCCAATTCATAAATTGAATCCATTTTGTATTAAGCCAGCGTTTGATTTTTTGCCACCAAGTTACTTCTTCAACTATTTCTACATAATTGAAGTCTGAATCTTTTTTTAAGTCTTTAATAAATGACCTGTTTATTTGTAATGGATTTACATCAGTATCATCAATTAAGATTTGCCTATCGGGTTTAGCAATAGTGTCTACTTGGGCATTAGTAACTAAGCTAAAGCAGAATATTAATATGTAAAGAAATGTTTTTATAATTCTGAATTAGAGCGGTTTCCTAAATTATCTATAGTTTCAATAGTACCAGTGTAATTTTTGCGTTCATTTAGGTTGAAGTAAAGAAATGCTGTCATAATTGCATAAAAAATATATAGTAGATATTGAAACACATTACTTATAACACTTAATGTAACATAAACCCAATCGAACATTGAGCTAGGATCGCCTTGAGAAATTTCTGATGATATAGTAAAGGCTTTCACAAATGTGTACATAAACATTGGTATTTGAACCACTAAACCAATAATATAAAGCAGAATACCAAAAATGAAAATCGTAATAAAAGACATCCACCAATTACTTTTAATGAGTTGAAAGCTATGGCTTATGCTACCTAATATGTCTTTCTTTTCAAAAATAAGTATGGCAAAAACTAACGTTAGGGGAACCATTACATAAATGCCAGGAATTACACATAACGCTAAACCTAAAAATAAAATTATTGAAGACACTACACCAAGACCAATTAGTTCCCAAAAGGTATACTTTACTTGATGTGAGATGTTACTTTGAGATATAGTACCGTCATTTTGTATATAATCTTTTATAAAATTTAAAATGGTACCGTAGAGTAAAGCATAATAAATAAGGATTGAAACGATAAGAAATGCCATAGAGGCAAATAAATTTCCTAAGCCCATACCGGTATCAAATGTTTTAAACAACTCGCCACTAGCTAAAGAGCCTAGAGTAGAGTAGTTGTAATAAATTGTAGCAGCTACCAATATGAGGAAAAAAGGGCCCACATTTTTTATTAATGCTTTAAACAAAGCTTTATAGTTTTCTCTGAAGAATTTAAAAGTATCTGTTATAATCTCTCCTAGCTCACGCTGGCGCTTAAATTGTATTGAGTTGTCTTTCATGTTTTTTGTGAAGTTGTATTGGATAAATAACGTAATAAAATAAAATTAGAGCTAAGGATATAACTATTATGCATATAGCTAACCAGTCTGGCATTTCTGTATGTCGGGTTACAAAACCTTCTAAAAAACCAGCAATTATAAAAAAAGGTATTGTACTAATTACAATTTTTAAACCTGCTTTAATTCCATTTACAAAAGATGTAAGTCTGGTAAACGTATTTGGAAACAAAATACCTTGTCCTACAACCAAACCAGCACAGCCTGCAATTATGATTACTGAAATTTCTATAGTACCGTGAATCCATATAGTTCTCACAGATTCCCATAAGACACCTTTATCGTAAAAGAAATATTGAAATGCGCCAAGCATAATGGCATTACGCATAATTAAAAACAGTGTACCTATTCCTAAAAATATGCCTAATACAAACGCCATTAAAGAAACCCTAATATTATTAATGGTGATACCTAAAAACATGTTCATTTCACTGGCTTGTTTATAAACGGCCATAGGATCTTCATTAGCTATATTCTCTAACGTCATATTTACATATGCATCTCCCATTACAGCTCTAACAAATGCACCATCTCCAGAAGCAGAAAAAGCGCCAACTATTGTAAACAATACAAAAACTAAAAAACTTAATAGTAACTGCTTATGATAGGCATAAAAAAATAACGGAAACTCTTTTACATAAAAGCTTAAAAATCTATTTCTAGATTCTTTTTTGGTTTTATAAATACTTTGGTGAGCTTTTACAGATAAGCCATTTAAATAGGTTAGCGTGTTACTTTTGGGGTAAAAGGTTTGCGCATAGCTTAAGTGGTCTGTAATCTCTACATAGAGATTAGAAATTTCATCTGGAGACACTTGTGTGTTATTAGATAAGATGTTTTCAAATCTTAACCATTTGTCTTTATTTTGCTTTACAAAAGCGGCCTCGCGCATTTAGAGATATATTTCCTCAAAGAAACAGATTAAATGGATAATTTTCAAATTGAAACTGCTCAAAATATTAGTATACAACAACAAGTTGCTGGTATTGGTGAGCGTATGTTAGCTTTTTTTGTTGATATCTGTATTTATATAGCCTACGTTATTCTTGTAATGCTATCGCTTTCAGGTGTAAATATTTCTTCTGAAGACGAATGGATTTATGGTATGGTTATAATGTTGCCAATGTTCTTATACCATTTGTTATGGGAAACGTTTTGGAATGGAAGATCACCTGGTAAAGCAGCTGTAGGAATAAGGGTTGTAATGTTAGATGGTTCTAACCCTAATTTTTCAAATTACTTAATAAGATGGTTATTGCGCTTGGTAGATATATCATTTACATCTGGTAGTGTAGCAATTGTAACATTATTATTAAACGGAAAAGGACAACGTTTGGGAGATATTGCTGCTAAGACCACTGTAATTACAACTAAAGGAAAGGTTAAGTTTAATGATATAATATATTCTAGTGTAGAAGAAAATTATCAACCTGTATATCCTCAAGTTACGGTATTTACAGATAATGAAATACAAAATATAAAAACAATCTTTTACCGAGCTAAAGCAAAAAGCCAACATCATATTATATTAAAACTCGCGTCTAAACTTAAAGTAGTAATGGATATAGAAACAGAACAAAAGCCTATATTGTTTATTGAAACTGTCATTAAAGACTATAACTACTATACCCAACTGTAATGGATTTCTTTGTATTTGTTGATCTTATAGGAACAATAGCATTTGCAATTTCTGGTGTTTTAACAGCCACCAAGAAGCGTATGGATGTTTTTGGCATTATTATTATTGCTTTTGTAACATCAATTGGTGGTGGTACGTTAAGAGACCTTTTAGTAGGATTTCCCGTAGCTTGGATACGCAATACTTATTATGTTTACTTTATTATAGGATGCGCAATTTTAGCTATTTTATTTAGACGAAAATTAAGACATGTAAGAACCTCTTTATTTCTATTTGATACTATTGGTATTGGTTTGTACACCGTAGTTGGTATAGAAAAGGGATTATCTGCAGATTTGTCTCCAGTAATTTGTGTTGCATTAGGAACAGTTACAGCTACATTTGGTGGTGTAATACGAGACATACTGTGTAATGAAATACCAGTTGTATTTAGAAAAGAGATTTATGCTACTGCCTGCATTTTAGGAGGTGTTTCCTACTTTGTGTTATTGTTCTTAACACCAATACCAGAAGGTATTATTTTTGTTATAGCAGGATCAATAGTAATTACATTTAGGCTACTAGCAGTTCATTACAAATGGATACTGCCTACAATTTACTCGAAAGAAGAAATGGAAAACTTAAATTAGTCTAAGACTTCAATTGTAATAGGTATATTTCTTAGTGGCCATTCACTATCGTCTGTTTCAACGGCATTTATTTTATCTACCACATCCATACCTTTTGTAACTCTTCCAAAGACTGTATGATCATTGTCTATATGGTGAGCACCATTTTTCTTTTGAACAATATAAAATTCAAACGGTGAAGATGCTTTGCTAACATTTTGTTCTGAATATTTAGCAGCTGCAAATGCACCTCTTATATGAGAATAACCAGCTTTAAATTCAGAAGGAATTAAAAAAGAACCAACTTTGCCTCTCATTTTGGCTGTGTCTGTACGATCGCTATTACCACCTTGAATCACGAAGTTAGGAGATACTCTGTGAAAAAAGGTAGTGTCAAAATATCCAAGTTTTGCTAATCTAATAAAGTTTGCTCTGTGTAATGGAGTATCATTAAACAGCGTAACATAAATATCTCCCTGAATAGATAAATTTTGAACCAGCTTTTTTTGTCTCAGCAATATATATTTTAAAATTATCGTTCGCTTCTATAGAATGCATAGAAAAAATAACTTTTTTTTCTTTTGCTAATGGCAAAATTCTATTTTTGATTCCGTTAAAATTTTCTAAATATGACTTAGGCATGTCTTTATGAATATTTAAAAGTAAAAATTGAATAAATTTATCTTGGCTATCTATTTTGGACAATAAATTTTTCAACATAATTCTTTTCTCATTATTATCTTTCGATAGATTTTTTTTAGTAATTCGAAAATCAAAAAAATTTGAATATTTAGCTGGGATCAATTTACATCTTAAACAAATTTTTAAATATTCTTTTTTTGGAAAATAAAAGCTATCAAAAATTATTTTGTTGAATTTAAAAGCAAACTTGGAAATTATATTGTCAATTGCTTTAATAACTAAAATAGTCAAAGGAAGATTTTGATGAGGATGAAGAA